>CAZAIZ010000272.1:1268-3116 GCA_964485275.1 uncultured Pedosphaera sp. | reverse complement strand
GGGGATATTTCCCAAGCCAAACTCAACGAACTGGGCGCAGAAGGATGGGAACTCCTGCCCGTTGTCCTGCCCCAGTGTAATATTCCCAATAGTTTCGATGAAATTGAAGTCGAAGTAATCCTGCGTCGCCCCTTGGAGGGATAGCATACTCTACAGTCCCTTAAGCAGGGCTCGGTCCACCTTGTCAAGGGGACGGGCACCGGAATACTCGATTACATAGCGGTAGGCCTGCGCGGGATTCCAAAGCCTGACGGGCGGAACATTAAATGCCTTCGCAGCGGTACTAGTTGAGTTAAGATTCAACTTGCCCGGGCCCAGATTGCCGGTCACATGAACCGGTCCCACTGGAATCTTGGCCTCTTCCTTCCCCATCAGAACAAGGGCGAGCTTTTGGTTTTTCTTGGCATCAGAACTGGACCCAAAAAAATTGTACATGACATTCCCGGTGGATTCAGCCCGTGCACGCAGTCCATAAACCCCCCACCGGTGTATCACGTTGTTCCGGAAATCGAAGTTCTTCGCATCATGCAACTGCGGATTTCGCATATCATTATCCAGAAAAAGATTGTGGTGCAGTGAGATGTTGTCGGCGTTGGAAATCAGCATGGCTTTTTTGGTCCCGGCAAAAATACACCAGGAAACCGTGATGTCACTGGGTCTTTCCTTGGGCTTGTCGTAATCAATGGTGATATCCAGCGCGCCATCACCGGCGGAAGTAGAGGAACAGTGGTCAATTACAATCCGGCGACAAGCACCCGAAAGACGCAAGTTATCATCTGGCGAATTACGAAATCGCAGGTGGCGAATAATCACATCGTTCGCAGCCTCAATCGCAACCGGGGCACCCATAATCGTGACCCCTGAATTAATACCATCCACTGTCAGATTAGGCTCCCTGATACGTAAAGTTTTTTTTAACTTAATGGTCCCCGGCTTGATAAAAACAATTCGCCGACCTCCTCGTTTTAACGCCTCCCGCAAACTTCCCGGACCGTCATCAGCTAGTGAAGTGACCTTAACTACAGCAGATTTATCACCTCCTGCTGTAATTCCAAAGCCCTCATAACCTGCAGCCACTAGGGATCTCGAAAAACCGAGAAACCCAACCACGGTAAATATCAGTATCCTTACAGTCACGGAGATCGATTATAGATCACGAAGGTTGTAGGCGTGAAGCTTTCGGTGCAGGGTACGTCGACTCATACCGATTTTCTTGGCAGCCTTGGTGCGATTCCCTTCAAACTCTTTCAGGGCTCGGATGATAAGTGCCTTCTCCGCATCCTCCACGGTGAGATTCTTTTTGGTTAAAACCTCTTTGGCATCGGGGTGAGGAACTTTTGAAGACTCGCCTCGAATACTGGGAGGCAAATCGCGCACAGTAACCGTGTCACCACGGCATAACACCACCGCATGCTCGATAGCGGTACGTAACTCACGCACATTGCCCGGCCAGGAATGATTCAACAACAACTCCACCGCATCAGGATGAAGCATCTCAACTGACTTGGAATTTTCCTCTGCAAATTCCTTTAAAAATGCCTTCGCCAGCATGATAACATCCGTACCCCGATCGCGCAAAGGCGGAAGGCTCATCTCTACCACACGCAATCGGAAAAAGAGATCCTCACGGAAATCACCTTTTGCCACTTGCTCCTCAAGATTAAGATTGGTGGCGGCAATCAGGCGTACATCAGCCGTTTGGGTTTTATTGGAACCAACACGCTCAAAGGTTCGTTCACCGAGAAAACGTAACAGCTTCACCTGAATAGACTGATCAATCTCACCAATCTCATCAAGGAACAGCGTCCCTCCATTGGCCTGTTCAAAGCGGCCGATGCGTCTTTCATG
>CAZAIZ010000272.1:0-1168 GCA_964485275.1 uncultured Pedosphaera sp. | reverse complement strand
CGTCCCTTGGCGATGTAGTCATCTGCCCCCTGCTGCATGGCATCCACCGCCATTTCCTCGCTACCGTAGGCGGTCATTAGAATACAGATGGGTGGTTTACCCATGGATTTGGCACGTTTTATGAGATCCAGCCCCCCCAGTCCCGGCATCCGAAGATCGGTAAGCAGAACATCAAATCCGTCCTCCTCAATCAAACGCACCGCACTTTCACCATCCTCGGCAATGTACACATCATACCTGTCCTCCAAGGCCGCCCGCAGACCTTCGCGAGTGGGTTTCTCATCATCAACAATCAGAACAGTGGGTTTAATCATGGGAATTATTTTTTTCTCCGCCTGTCAGGCGCAAAGTTTGATGCTCAGTAAGAGGAAACCAAATTCGAAAAGTGGTGCCTTCGCCGGTGTTACTCTCCAGCTCAATGCGCCCACCATGTTCCCGCACAATACGTTGAACAATCATTAACCCTAACCCACTCCCCTTTTCCTTGGTGGTGAAGTACGGCTGAAAAATCCGGTTGATCTTTTCCTGTGGAATCCCGCCACCAGTGTCGGCCACATGCACCCACACTCCATCAGGTTCAGCCAACGTGGTGAGAGTAAGCGTACCGCCCTGGGTCATGGCTTGCACAGCATTCTTGATCAGGTTTACCAATGCCTGCTTCACCTGCACTTCATCCAGGGGGGCTATAGGTAATTCATCGGCAAAGTGCTGTTCCAGCTTCACCTCCCGATTATCGATCTCGGGCCCGAGCAAAGTAACCGTATCGATAACAATATCATTAAGGGATATTGGCTTAAGTTCCGGACGCGTAGGCCGGATCGCCTGCAAAAACTGGCTAATGATATAATCAAGCCGATTGATCTCACCTTTGGCGATATCCAGATAGGTTTCCAGTTTACGAATACTAGCGGCGTAATTGGCTGCGGAATCCGGATCACCCAAGTCGACGGGCTCATCGGTATCGGTAGCCTTGAGTTTCTTGATCTCGCGTTCCATAAGCTGTAGATGAATATGGAGTGCGTTAAGAGGATTACCGATTTCATGCGCTACACTGGCTGCAAGCAGTGTGAGTGCTTCAACGCGTTCGCTCTCAATCACCTCAAAAGTTTTCTGCTGTTCCTCAGTGGCATCATTAATAATAACAGCCAATCCATGGGTGCCTTCCCCG
>CAZAIZ010000271.1:0-3127 GCA_964485275.1 uncultured Pedosphaera sp. | reverse complement strand
TCCACAGTTTCTCTGCACGCGGGTCTGGAGGCGGAGCCTCATCACTGCCGGAGTCCATGCGGAAGGCATCCTGATTTTGATTACAACCTGTGCCTATAATCACGATAAGGGCTGCAAGGGTGAGGAGGGTTTTCATTATTTTGGATTTTCCTTCAGGGATTTGATGAATTGAGCAGGCGGGGTTCCGTTGTAGTCACTGACACGTTGGGCTTCAGTCCCATTGGCTTCTAGAATGAGTACAGTGGGAAAACTTTGCACGTTATATTCTCGGGAAAGAATCAGGTTGGCTTGCCGTTGATTGTCAGCCTGCGGTCGGTTACGCGGGAAATCAACAGTGACCAGCACATAACGATCTTCTGCGAAATCCAAAAAAGCCTTTGTATTTAGCACCTTTTGATGCAAGGCGATACACTGTGGGCTCCAGTCTGATCTGGTGAAGTTGACGAGGAGTTGCTTCTTCTCATCAATCGCGCGTACTTGGGCCGCAGGGAAATCCTCACTCCATTCCCTTTCAGCGGCAGCTTGGGCGGCCAAATCTACAAAGTCCAAATCCGCACCCAGCACCCAGCCGCGGCCAGGCAGTTTAACACAATTATTGAGTTTTAACTGGTAGCTTCGGCCCCGGTTACTGAACAGCACATCGACCGCCCCTTCAGGCAGAGGAGTTGCAAGATGAGTTCCGGAGCGTACAACCACGCTGGTGGCAGGTTCCCCCCACTTGGGTCTACTTGGGCCCGAATGGGTCTGAAATAACGATTGATGTTGTTGTCGTAGTGCTGAGAGCTCTATTTTTAAGGGTGCCTTCAGTCGTTCGAACTCTCTGATCGGGTCGGCAAGGAACACCTTTAGTTTCTTCAATTGGTTGGTGTGAATGGCAGTGCGGTTGGTTGCAGGTATTGCCTGAAGGCGCGCCCGGGTAACCCGTGCGTCCACCACGTATACCTGTTGCATGCCCGCAAAGAGCGTAGGATCAGGCACTCCCCAAAGAGCGTGGGGCTGGAGTCGGTCAATTTCTCCGGAAATAAACGCTTCAAAAACCGCCTGGCCCAGGCGGGCAAGGGCCAGCTCATCCTCAGAAATTTTTTGGACCTGGGCCTTTGTCCGAACCGGACTCGCAGGTTCAGCTTTGGGTTTGCACCCGGAAACAAAGATGCAGGCCAACCCGAATGCGATTATAATGCGCATGGTGGGCAGGCTAAAGGGGTGGACCGCAGGCGTCAATCGGCAGCAGGTAAGAGAGCAACAGAAATTTCAGGCCGATGGGGTCACTGATCTGGGGAGTTGGTTTTCCAGAAATCCGCCAGTTTCATGGAAAGTACTCGATTTTCATGTAACTGATTTGATAGCCTAGCCGTCTGCTACCCTAACCAATCTCATGAAAACGCAATCTTCCACCCGAAAATCTGGATTTACTCTGGTCGAATTACTCGTTGTCATCGCCATCATAGGCATGTTGGCGGCCATGCTCCTGCCCGTGTTGGCGAAGGCAAAGGTCAAGGCCAAAGGGGCGCAGGCGATCGGCAATTTCAGGAATATAACGCATGGGTGGCACATGTACTCCGATGAAAACGATGATCTAATTCTACCCGGCCGTTTTGGGAAGGAAAAAGGAGGCAGCAAGAATACCAAGAATTGGTATGAGGTGGGAAATGGGCTTAAATATCGGCCACGTTGGGTCGCTTACCTTGGAACTCAGGTTGGGGTATTTCCCTTTAAAACCCCGAGTAAAAGTGATGACCGGCAGGATTATGATCACAAATCCTATATCAATCCCCTTCGCCCCCACTGGAAGGACGAGCGCAACTATTCCTTCGGCTATAATTATCAGTTTCTGGGGAATGGCCGGTTTGATTCCACCAAAAAGAACTATGTAAATTTCCCGGTGTATCGCGGCAGCATTCAGAACCACGCGGGAACTGTAATGGCAGCCAGTTGCATTGGTACCGCAGCCGGCTATAAGGAGAGTGATAGAGTTGCTTACAGTAATCAGGGAAAGAAGTATAATGCCGAGGGCAACCACGGTTGGTCGCTCGATCCGCCTCGGCTTACCGCTACATCTGACAAGGGTTCTGGAGACAAGGGCAGCCCTCGAACGGCTGTAGATCCCTGTATTAATGGCAAGGCCATCGTGGCTTGGTTGGACGGGGCTGTGAATGCCAAAACGCCAGAGGATTTAGGCTATAGGCGGGATGCCGATGGAAAGTTTCTGGATAATGGGGGGAGCCATAATAAATTCTTCAGCGGCACGGGTGACGATGATGATCCGCCGGTGAAGAAGTAAGCAAAAGGTCCCCAATCCAATATTAAACTGGAAAAGCACGCCAAAAGAGGGGTGCTTTTTTACTCAGCTAGTAACTCTGCCCGTTTCGATTGAGATTCACCCCGCTAATTAGGTGTCCTTCAAGATATTCGCCCTTCAATTTCAGTTTATCGGTTCCTGAATAGTAGTAGAACACACTGCCTTCGTAAAAAACGCTGCGCGACCAACTGGGGTTAGACCCGGTAAAGGGAACGTATTCTCCATTCTCATGTCTAGCCCAAGAGGGGTTTTTCCTCCACGCTCCTTTATATTTTACCCGGCCATCGGGGTGCCATTCCACCCCTTGCCCAATCCGGTAGCCGTCCTTGAATTCGCCCTCATAGAAGGGCCTTCCATTCTCGTGTAAAATCCGTGCCTTGCCACTAAAAGGGGTGTTTGATCCAGGTGCATAGTACAGGTCAGCCTGCTGCGCTGGTGGATCTTCGGTCAAGGGCTCTGGTTTTTGGGGTTTTTCCGGAGTGGTGTCTGTCACATTGCCCGATGTTTCAGGGGCAGTTTCAGGTTCGGGCAAAATTGGTTTGGTTGGATCTACTCCCGGGATAATGGGGGGAGCCATGTAGGGCGGTTCCTTTTCCGCTTCAGCGACTGTGTTGGTTTCCGTCTCGGCGGAGGCTGGCGTTACCGGGGTTTCATCGACCTCCAATTTGTCCGGGATACGGTCCAGTTCGTTGTTGGCAGATGGCTTGCCCGCTGGAAGTAGTGTGGTGCAACCGTTTCCGGAAGCTAGTGCCACAAGGGCAATACCCAAAGTCAGCACAGATGTGGTGGTCATGGTGTTCACAGTAGTAGGTATCGGCTTGAATGCAA
>CAZAIZ010000270.1:0-3128 GCA_964485275.1 uncultured Pedosphaera sp. | reverse complement strand
GCAGGGTTTGGCGGAACTTTGTCTGGCCCTGATAAACCTAAACGAGTTTCTTTATGTCGATTGAAAAATTTTCTCCGGCCAAACAGACACTCCGCGGATAACATATATTCATGATAAAAAAGTGCGTTTCTGCACCAAAAGTGACCCAAAAATTGTGTGGTAATTAGATTGAGATTGCTTGGGTTGTTTCGGTAATCCTTCCCTTGCCCTGACATAGGAGGAAGCGTAGGGTTTGATCTTCACCACGGTGAAAGTTCAGCCTTGAGTTGGGCGGTGGCTCCTTCAGGAGATCCCATAACCTCAACGTTATGAGCCGTGGTGACACTAACGAGAAAAACATGCGATGAAACATTTCCTCTTAATAATGATGACGGTAATGTTGGTGAGGCAACCCGTTTTGGCGGCGGATGAGTTTCAGGAAAAGGAACTGACAGACGCCAACTACGCGAAGTGGCGCGATCATGTTCTTCCAAGAAACTGGGAACTCTCTTACCGGAGGATTCCTTGGCAGACGAGCTTCTGGGACGCTGTCATTGAGGCGCAGGCTAGGGATAAGCCGATCCTGTTTTGGGCGATGAATGGTCACCCTCTAGCCAATACCTGAGGCAATGGTGTTAAAGACCGGCAGTTAGTCTGGTCCAAACGCGAAGTACAGAAACTGGCCACCGAGTTTGTTGTGGTTGCTGATGCATGTGACCGCATGCAGAAAGAATTCTGTAGGGATGAAGACGCATTGCTATTTCGAAAATTTGCCAAGCAACGTACAATTAAAAATGGTAATCGAGGCGGGGCACAGGGGCACTACGCGGTGACTCCCAGCGGAGAGTTGCTTGCAGCCAGTTCCAGTGCCAACTACAAAGTTCTCGTGGAAATGATGAAGCAGGGGTTGGCAAAGTGGGAGACACTTCCTCGTGAAAAGCGGCTATTGCCCAAGTCTCCCGATCCTAAAGCAGCCAATAACTGGCGCAAGAAGGAGAATCTCTATCCTGACGATGGTCTGGTGTTACGTGTGGTCGCCCGTGACCAGAAACGTGAGCGGTGGCCTGACTCAAACCTGGATTATGCCTGGTTCCGTAAAGATGAGGCGCGTACCCTTTTTGCTGATAAACCAAAAAAGGGCGCCAAGCACGACGTGCCGCGTGAACTGGTGGAGCGCCTGGCTCGCTTTCATTTGCTCGATAATGTTCATGCCCTGAATTACACGTTTTTCCCTAAAGAAGCGATTGAGAAGGCGCGATTAACATCCACCGTGGTCCAGATTAAAGGCGAGTTAGTGTCGCTCAGCTTTGAAGGAGAGACTCGTGCATCACTGGTATCACCAAAGAAGATCGGCTATGAACCAAAGCTGTTGGGCCGCGCAACGTTCAACCTCAAGGAACAGAAATTCGTCTCCTTCGAATTGTTGGCAGTCGGACTGCGCTGGGGGTTGGGGAACTGTAACCAACGCCATAACCCAACTCCTGCACTGATGGGAATCGTGTTTACACTAACCGGGGATAGTCAGGCTGAACGTCTTCCTCCTGCATTTTTCTCTCGGTACGGTTGGTAGAGCCTCCAGCTATAAAATCTAATCCTTTGGTGTCTTTAAATGGCTATGGATATCGACACTGTATTCCTCCCCTTGAAAGCCCTTACGGCCATGCCGCACAAATGCGTTCAGGGGCATGTTTTCTGTCAAAACGCGTAGCAACGCAAACCACGCGCAGCAAACGTGTCTCAAAACGACACCGTGCTGCACCTGTGCCGAAAGGGTGACTTTATCGGGTTTTTTGCCCGGATCCAAACCGGGGATTTGTTTGGCCGAGGTTGTTAAAGCCTCGGACGCTTGGGGTGAGGGTTAGTTTACGGCCGGGAAAGGTAAATGGCCTGGATAACTGCATTCTCCTCACGAAAAAGCTATTTCTTTCCTTTGTGGTTCTGGTGATCAAAACACCCCAGTCCTGAACGGTATAGGTAAGGGGAACGTCTGCGGCCATCACAACTAGGTTCAATATCTGCCTGAAGGTTAGCCCCCTAAGGACCGATGATAATCCGCGTATCCGAATCTTATCCGGATCAGGTTTCTCCGGTACGCCCTCCACTAACGGGTTAGGCAACGGTGCTGGAATTGGGAGTCCGGTGACCGGGTCAATTCGTGTAGGATCTTTCGGGTTATTATTGTTCTGCGAATGCCCCGCGTTAATACTCAAATTAATGACGATGTTAATTCCACCCGGTGGAGCTGATTTTTTCGATGTTTGATTCAAGACCCGGACAATTTCACCCAGAGTAAAGCCGTTGACTGGACCAAAAACGGGGACAACCATGTTATCCATCTTTGCCTTTATGGAGTTTCTGTTGAGGGCGACCGGTTGATTAACTGCCCCCAGGGCTGCAGTTGAGAGTGTTAAAAGCGTGATTAGGCAGATTTTTCTCATGACGATGTTTCAAGGATTGTCACAAAGCCAAAGGGCAACGGGTAACATTTGCCTGTGAGCTGTTGTTCCAGTAAATAAACATAATCCATTTCCCGTTACTGTCAAATTACCCCATGTTTACCTTTGGGCTTACCTACTTCACCAGGGGCGCAGTTTGTTCCTTTGAGGTGATGCCCGGTGGCAGTTCCATGATCTTAAGATTGCGGAAGTGAATTTCCGCTCCCTCTGATTCCAGGCACAGGTATCCTTTTTTCCACTGCACATTGCTGATGCCATTCACAAACTTTCCATTCACTGACAATTTCACCACGCCATCCACGCAGACCACATCATAAACATTCCACTCTCCCTTGCCTTTGCAGCGGTTCTCCAGTGATTTACTGCGGCTGCCGCGCGGGTTATCGGGTTTTGCTTTCAACCCGCCGGCTCCAAAGAGTTCGCCGTGCACATAAGCAATGGGCGGACCCTTGCCGTTGCGCGTGCGCAATTTCACCCAGTCCAGTTCCAGCATCTGGATCTCCAACCCCTTGGGGAGTCGGTTTCCGAAAGGCAACGCATCACTCCAGGCGAAGATGCCGGAATTACCACCCGGTTCCATGTGGCGCCATTCCACATGCAGCAGAAAATTTTCATACTGCTTTTCACTGCGCATCACTCCAATGGGTTTGCCCTTGCAGATGAGTAACCCGTCTTTCACATACCAGGTCTCAG
>CAZAIZ010000269.1:0-3137 GCA_964485275.1 uncultured Pedosphaera sp. | reverse complement strand
TTGAGTGAAAAATCCAATCTTAAAAGTAAAGGCACTGCTGCGCGGATTCTGCAATTTACGGTGAACTAAAATACTTCAGTGGCCGATATGCTCTCCAGAAGCCAAAGTGATGCGTGACATCGTTGGTTCATCTCTCTAGTCTTTGAGCTATTCCATGAAACGTTTTCTTTTTCTGTTAATGGCAGGGTTACTTTTCGGTCTTCAAGCGAAGGATAAGCCGACTAACTTTGTAATCTTTCTCACTGATGATCAGGGTTGGGGTGATTTGGGAGTACAGGGCCATCCTTTAATTAAAACTCCCAATCTGGATCAGTTTGCCAAAGAGGGAGTGCGCCTTACTCAATGTTATTCGGCCTGCGGCGTTTGTTCACCCTCTCGTTCTTCTATTCTCACCGGTCGTACTCCTTATCGTAACGGGGTATGGCGTTGGATTCCTTCCGGTCATCAAGTACACCTGCGTGCGAGTGAAATCACCATTCCTGAAGTCCTGAAGGCCAAGGGATACACCACCTGTCACGCGGGTAAATGGCATTTGAATGGCTTCTTTAATGATCCCCGACATCCTCAGCCCAATGATCATGGTTATGACTGGTGGTTGGCCACCCAGAATAATGCTTCGCCTCATCATATTAATCCCAAGAACTTTGTGCGTAATGGCAAAGCTGTTGGCGTGATTGAAGGGGCTTCAGCGGTGATTGCTGCAGAGGAAGCGGTTCATTGGCTGCGCAAGGAACGTGACAAGGATAAACCTTTTTTTATTACTGTTTGGACACATGAACCGCATCTTCCCATCGAATCGGCTCCTGAGTTTATGAAGCCATATGCCGATATCGATGATGAAGGCATTCGTCAACACCATGGGAATGTAACTCAGCTGGATCACGCTTTTGGTTTGCTGATGAAAGAGCTGGATCAGCAGGGTTTGGTGGATGATACCTTTGTCTTCTTTACCTCTGATAATGGCCCAGAAGGGGCGGGAACCAAAGGGCGAACTCGCGGGTCAACAGGTGGGTTGCGCGGACGCAAACGTTGGAGTCATGAAGGGGGAATTCGCGTGCCGGGAATAGCCCGCTGGCCTGGGCATATCAAGCCGGGAACGATCAGTAGCGTGCCCGTAATTGGTTCAGATTTGTTTTCAACGGTGTTGGCTATTGCTGGTGTGGATTTACCCAAGGATCGGGTGATAGATGGAGTGGATATGCGTCCAGCTCTTGCCGGAAAGCCGGTGCAACGGCCTGTGCCACTTTACTGGCGCAATCATTTAGCTCCAAAAGACAATCATGTGGCCTTGCGTATGGGTGATTGGAAGATTGTAGCAGATGAGAAACTTCAACAATTTCAACTCTATGAAATAGAAAAGGATTGGAAGGAGGAAAAGGATTTGTCTCAAGAAATGACTGACAAACTGGCTTCGATGAAGGCTGTGCTACTCAAGGTTCATGGTGAAGTGGAAAAAGAAGGGCCCTCGGAATGGTGGTTAAACGAAAAACCTCGTCAACGCGGCAAACGGACCAAGGGAAGGGAATTATCCGAGGGTAAGGATGAAACCGGTGACTGGGAGATCATTAAAGGGGGGACAGTGACCAAAGATGGCAAAGGCTATCTTCTAAATGCCCTAGATGGAGAGGCTTTTGCATTACATAAGCTGGATCGTGTGGTGGGTGAAAAGATTACCTTTGAGCTGGAATATCAGGCGGCAGTGACGGAGCGAACCCGCAACGCCTGCCTCGTATTGGGAGCAGAACCTCTTAACGATAAACTTTGGAAAGCAGGCTCTATGATGGGTATGGGGGCGCACGGAATTTTTCCGGGATTTTGGGCTAATACCAGTGTGGGAACTCTCAAAAGGACATCTCTGAATCCAGATGCGTGGTTCAAGGCAACCGTAACCATTGACACCGTCAAAAGGCTATTAACCCTACAGGTGGGTAAGACGGAGATTGTGATTCAAACACCCAAAGATTTGGATGAAATCCGGTATTACGGCATTTATGCCAAGGGTACCAAGACGCGGTTTAGTCCTGTGACTATCAAATAGCTCAATCTAGATCTTAGACCGTACCGTAAATGGATTTACCGTTGCTCTCAAGATCCTCGCTGGCTTCCACCAGTCGTGCGGCCATGGCTTCCTCCGATTTCTTCAGGTAGGAGCGCGGGTCATAGACCTTCTTGTTTCCGATTTCACCGTCGATCTTCATTACGCCCTCGTAATTGGTCATCATGTGGTCGGCGATGGGACGGGTGAAGGTGTACTGCGTGTCAGTGTCGATATTCATCTTCACCACGCCATAGTTCAGAGTCTCCTTAATCTGGTGTTTTTCCGAGCCGCTGCCACCATGAAAAACGAGGTCGAACTTGGCTTCCTCACCATGCTTGCCGATTACTGCGTCCTGTCCGGCCTTAAGAATCTCCGGACTCAGTTTCACAGCCCCCGGTTTATAGGAGCCGTGTACATTGCCGAAAGTGGCCGCAAACATGTAGCGGCCGATGCCATTGAGACTCTCATACACGGTGAGCATATCCTCCGGGGTGGTATAGAGTTTTTCTGCAGGCATATCTTCAGTGCCCGCTGAGCCGTCTTCTTCACCGCCAACGACGCCGGCTTCCACTTCCAGAATAATTTCATTAGCCGCACAGAGCTCCAGGTATTCCTTGGAGATGGCCATGTTTTCCTCCAAGGGAAGGATGGAGGCATCAAGCATGTGGCTCTGGAACAGATTGTTTTGGCCCGCTTCACGGCGCTTGGTTGTCTCGGCAATAAGCGGTTTCAGGAAACCTTCAGCGGCCTCTGGCTGGCAATGGTCGGTATGCAGGCCAATGAGGATATCATATTTATCGGCCAGCCGGTGGGCGGCTTCGGCCAGTACAATGCAGCCAAAGACAGAATCCTTCACGCTCAGCCCGGAAGCGAACTGGCCGCCGCCGGTGGAAAATTGAATGATGCCATCAGACTTTGCATCAGCAAAGGCCTTGAGAGCTGCATTAATGGTGGTGATGGAAGTAACGTTTACTGCCGGATAGGCGTAGTCGCCCTTTTGGGCGGCATCGAGCATCGCAGCGTATTGCTTGGGCGTGGCAATGGGCATAATATATTTGGTTTCTTCCCAGCCGGTTGGGTTGAGGAAGGGCCGTGGAAA
>CAZAIZ010000268.1:0-3137 GCA_964485275.1 uncultured Pedosphaera sp. | reverse complement strand
GAAGCCTACCAGCAGTGGCCCCGCGAGATTGAAGTGAAGGCCTAAAGGCCGGGCTTCGTTTAGTTCAGACCAGATATGAACCGTTTGTTTTTATTTCTCCTGTTTGGTTTTCTTGCTTTTGGTGTCCAAGCGAAGGATCAGCTTAATGTTATTTTGATCATGGCCGATGATTCGCATGCTGATAATTATGGATGTTATGGTAGTAAGTTTTTTTCCACGCCGCATCTGGATCAACTGGCCCGTACTGGCGTGAAGTTTAACCACTGTTATTCTGAGCCAGTTTGCACTTCCAGTCGGGTAAAGATTATGACCGGTCGCGATGGTATTCGTAATTACGTTCAGTTTGGCACTCTGGATAAAGATGAAATTACCTTTGGTAATATGATGAAAGGGCGCGGGTATTCCACGGCCATTGCTGGCAAGTGGCAGTTGCACGGAGGAGAACGCGGTACGTTGGCGCCTGCCTGTGGGTTTGATACCTATTGTCTATGGAACTACCCAGGCACCGAGCGTTCGCGTTACTGGAATCCCAGCCTGATGCGTGATGGTAAACTGCTTAAGACTACTGAGAAAGATTATGGCCCAGATATTCTCACTGATTACCTGATTGATTTCATTGGTAAAAACAAGGCCAAGCCCTTTTTTGTGTATTACCCGATGTTGCTGGTCCACTCACCCTTTCCCAAAACCCCTGACAGCAAAAATGATAAAGGCAAGAGTCTGGATAATTTCCGGGACATGACCCTGTATGCCGATAAATGCGTGAGGCGGATTGTCGATGCGCTGGAGAAGAATGGGTTACGTGAAAAGACTGTAGTTATTTATACCACCGACAATGGGACGCACCGTAACTTGACTTATCCATTCGGGAGTGAAGAGCGCAAGGGTGAGAAAGCTTACGCGACTGATGGTGGGACACACGCCCCATTAATTGTTAATTGCCCTGGCAAGGTTCCTGAAGGGATTGTGAGTGATGATCTGGTGGATTTTTCGGATATACTTCCGACCATTGCCGATATTACCGGGGCGGATCTCCCCAATGTCAAACTTGACGGGCGCAGTTTCTGGCCGCAATGCCAGGGCAAGAAAGGTAATCCGCGCCAGTGGATCTTTCAGTATTACTACCCGAAATATAAAACGGCTGCAGCTAAACACGGGCAGGGGATTAATAATAACGAGATCGTGTGGGCCCAAAACCAGTATTTCAAGTTATACCGTGATGGAACCCTCTTTGCAGTGAAGGATCGCTACGAGAAAACACCGTTGAAAGCCGGGGTGAGCATAAAGGCTGATGCGACACGCAGGCTTCTGCAAAGCGCTATCGAATCCATGCCCGTAAAGGCGGCCAAGCTTTCGGAGGGTAAAAAGTAAGATTACATTGAAAGGCTTTCAATGCCTGCAGTTCTCTTTATAGGACACATTCCCTATTTCGATGCACCTCATTTGGTGGCGATTGCCTCGGCCCCTTTAGTGCCTATTTTACTATGGTTGGTGCTCAAATCTCATGAAGAAAATAAATGGAAAGATCGTTTTGCCTACATTTTAGCCGGTCTACTCTTCCTTCATGAGATCGCGTACCGAGTTTTCCATTATTCCACCTCTGAAAGTACTACCGAATTTTTTCATCACTCCCTGCCGATCAATATTTGTCCCTTAGCTTTGTTTGCCGGTATGATTGCCTTATGCCGACGTTCGCAGTTGGCATTTGAAATCGCGTATTTCTGGGGGTTCGCAGCAACTTTGAATTCAATCCTTACGCCTGATATCACGTGGGCTTTCCCTTCTTTTGGTTTTTTCGGGTACTTTATATCCCACTGTGGGGTAATCTGGTCGATTCTTTACGCGACCTTGGTGCTGAAGATGCGTCCTGAATGGAAATCAATATGGCGTGCTTTTGGTGCCCTCAATGTTGCCGTGATTATTTTGGCAGCAATCAATATTGCCTTGGGTGGTGCAAATTACGCGTTTCTTTTGGAGGCGCCTGAAGCAGATACGCCATTTTTCTTTGTCCCATGGCCATGGTATATCCCCGTTTTGGGAGTGCTCTCAGTGGGCATGTTTGCACTCGCCTATCTACCCTTCCACTTTATGGACCGATGGAAGGCCGGGAAGGCTGCAGATCATGCTACTGAAGATGCCTGAAAGGTTTTATTCTCTTATTCAGCCAAGAGGTGCTCGATGGCTTTTTCCACATCACGGTTAACAATGTCTGCCCAGCGAAGGATGCCTTTGCGATCAATAATGTAGTAATCAGGGAAACTATTTGCCTTGTACGCTTCGTTAGTGCCCCTATCTACGGCAATCGGATACTTGATGCCTTTTTCTTCTGCCGTCGCTTCCATTTTTTCTGCTCCACGTTGATGACATACCCCTATAATGACAACGCCCTTGTCAGCGTACTTTTTCATCATTTCATTGGTTTTTGGGATGGAAGCAATGCAGGGGCCGCACCAGGTGGCCCAGAAATCCAATACGATGATTTTACCCTTCAGTTTATTTAAATCCAGTGCCTTGGAATTCATCCAGCCATTGAGTTGCAGGGCGGGTGCCGGTTTGCCCTGCATGGCGTTTAGGGCTTCGCGTACCTTGCTTCCTTCAAGTGCGGGCTCAACAGCTAACATACTCAGTGAGGTAAGCAAAATTGTGATGGGAAGAAGCAAGTTTTTCATGACCCGAGGTTAGGGCGTGTAACAGGTGATGACAAGAGGGAACCTGAAGGGGATTGACCGGGTTGCGAGAGACCCTTAGTTTGCCCTTTTTATGATCATCGTTCTTAAGCCCAAACTGACCAAGCGGCAGGAGAATTCGGTTCTCCGCGAAATCAAGAAGCTCGGTTATGAGCCACACGTGATGCGTGGGGTGGCTCGTACAGTGATTGGGGCCATTGGTGATGAGAAAAAGAATCCTTCCCTGGAAACCCTTTCCTCGTGGCCTCAGGTGGAAAGTGTGACTCCCATCCAGAAGCGCTACCGATTGGTTGGCCGCGAAGCTCATAAGAAGAATTCCACCATTAAGGTTGGTAAACACGTTATCGGCGGCAAAAAAATTCAGATTATGGCCGGACCATGCTCGGTGGAAAGCGAGAAGCAACTCATGGAGACAGCTCATGCGGTCCGGAAGGCTGGGGCAACGATCCT
>CAZAIZ010000267.1:0-3142 GCA_964485275.1 uncultured Pedosphaera sp. | reverse complement strand
CTCGAGCTCTTTTGAGGTGGCCCAGCAGAAAGTCCCTTCCTCATGTTCTGGAGGTAATTCAGCGAGGCATAATTTGATTTCAAAGAGGAACATGAGCCAGTGGGTATTGCCCTGATAACCCTGTTCACTGATGATGCCCGTTAAGTGTAAATCCTTGGAGGCGAGTTGCATGCCCGTTTCCTCCTGGGCTTCCCGTATGGCGCAGGCATGTGGGCTTTCGCCTGAATCAGTTTGGAGTTTTCCTCCGGGCGGACTGAAACAGCCTTTGTTTGGCTCATGGTTGCGCTCAATCAACAGCACCCGATCTTCCCCGTCAAAGGCGTAGAGCAAAGTGGCGATGCGATAAGGGAGAGGCACAGCGGTGAGTGAACCAATGAATAGGCGGATTTCCCAGAAATTTCAGAGCATAATCTTATACGCTTTCAACGTGCCTAATTGTGCGATTATTGGTGTGAATAATTATTCGTTGGTTTATGGGGGGAACACATTAAAACCCGCCCAACGTTTGGAACGCAGCCCAGGTGAAACCCCTAATGACTGATCCAGAGAGACATCCTTCGGGCCGAGCAGCCTGCGTTCGCTGATAGTCTCACTTCATCGTTACACACCCTCTTTTATTATTCTCCATGAAAAACGAGAAGCTCCTAACCCTACTTAAAATTCTCGGCGTCATCACTTGCCTTTATTTTTTCCTGATTGGGATTGGAGGCATGGGAGCGGCCTTCAAGGGTGAATTTAAGGAAACTGCCGCCAAACTGCTTGAGGCGACCCGCTCACCGCTTGTTGGTCTTTTCATAGGCATTCTGGCTACAACCATCGTGCAGAGTTCCTCTACCACGACCAGCCTGATTGTAGGCCTTGTGGCTGCGGGAGCCGTGGATGTGACCGGGGCCATTTTTATGGTGATGGGGGCCAATGTTGGGACAACGGTCACAGCCAAGATTGTTTCACTGGGGCACATCACGCGGAAATCGGAATTTCGGAGAGCCTTCGCCGCGTCCTCAGTCCACGACACGTTTAATCTCATCACGGTGGCGATCTTGCTGCCTCTGGAATTAAAATTCAAAATACTGGAGAAGTCGGCGGGGTATCTAGGGAGTGGCTTTGTAAATGTGAGTGGTGTGACCGAGCAGGGTAATCCTCTTAAGGAAGTCACCAAACCTGTTATCAAGTTGATGGGTGATACGCTCAATAGCGAGCTGTGGTTGCTGATTGTCTCGGTGGGCATCACGTTCTTCATGCTCTTTGCCATCGTAAAATTACTGCAAAGCTTGGTGCTAAAGAAACTGGAGTCGTTTTTTGATGCCTATCTTTTTCGTAATGCAGCGATTGCGTTCGTGGTGGGCATGTGTCTCACAGTGTTGGTGCAGAGTAGCTCCATCACCACCTCACTCATCGTGCCGCTGGCCGGGGCGGGGGTGCTCCGGCTTCAGCAAATTTTCCCCTTCACTATAGGTGCCAATATTGGCACCACGATCACGGGATTGTTGGCGGCTTTGGCCGCGGCGAGTGCGGTGGATGTGGCATTAGGTGAGCCAATACCTCCTGAAGTTGAGGCGGGGGCCACGGTGGCTTTTGCCCATTTACTCTTTAACTTATCGGGAGCAATCATTTTCCTTCCCTACCAGCCGATCCGGGAAATCCCTGTAAAATTCGCTGAATGGTTGGCGGAGCTTTGCCTGCGGAATCGGGCGATTCCCATCGCGTTTATCGTGGTGGTCTTTTATCTTATCCCCATTGGAGTGGCTTGGAATGCGGTGGCCGACGTTTTTCGGGAAACTCCCCCCAAGCCCCAAAAGGAAGAGCCAACCAGTTCCCTACCCAAATCTGGAGACAAGAATGCTACCACCCTGACTCCAAAAGAATAAAATCGCTTTTAACTCTTATAAGATCAGTGAAGAATGTAAATCAATAGCACCAATTATGTGGAAAGAAATTATCAGTGTTTTTAGGAAGGATAACCTGTATGAGCAGGCCTTTGAAGAGGCGTGCGAAATGCTCGATACCGATGGCAAGATGTTTGAGGCATCGGTGGAGTCATTACGCCAATTGGACACCGCGGAAATCAAGGTGGATATATACGCGCTCGACAAGGAAATCAACCGAAGCGAACGGGATGTGCGCAAGAAGGTCATGAAGCATTTACTGCTTTCAGGAGATCAACAACTGGCCTCCGGATTGGCGCTGATCAGTGTGGTGATCGATATCGAACGAATTGGTGATTACACGAAGAATATTTTTGATTTGGCTCGCCGTCACCCCAAACGCCTAGTAGGCGGGAGCATTGAGGAGCAACTGCAGGAAATAGAAAAAGACACCAAGTCGGTGTTCCGGAAGACCATTCAAGCATTCAGGGAGGGAGACGAGGAGTTGGCCCGTGAGGCGATGGAGGAATACAAGGAGGACGTTTCAACCGACTGCGAGAAGCTGGTTGATGATTTGATTGCCGGCGATGTGGAAGGGCTGGAGGGGCCTGAGTTTGCAGCAGTAGTGCTTTATTTGCGCTATCTCAAGCGAATTGGCAGTCACTCACGCAATATTGCCAGCAGTATCGTGAACCCGTTCCACCGAATTGGTTATCGGGAAAAGAAGGAGGATGGGCACGAAACAGATATTGTCCCTCCGTTGGAATAGTGTGGCTACGGAATGGCTTCCCGCCGTTGAAAACCGATCTTCCAGAGCTTAAGGGTAGGTTGCAGGTCATGGCTGTTTTGGCCGAGGATATGGTGGCTCGTTCGGTAAAGGCCCTTTTGGAGGGCGATGCAGCCCTAGCACATCAGGTATGTGCCGATGATGACCAGCTCGACCGGATGGAGGCAGAAGTGGATGAGTTGGCAGTGCAAATTCTGGCTGATGGAGCCGCGACGGAAGATTTGCGTGCCGTTACCATTAGCATGAAGATTTCAAATGATCTTGAGCGGATTGGTGATGAGGCCGGTACCATTGCCAAGAGTGTGATTCACCTCAATGAGCAGTCCAACTGGAAGGCCCCCTTCAGGGAGGAAATTGTGGCTATGGGTGAGAAGGCCTGCCTTTTACTTCGTGAGGCTATTCAGGCTTATGTAGAGAATGACAGCAGTAAGGCACAGCAATTGATTTCTCAGGATGACCAGATGGATTCGCTTAATAAATTTTATCAGGA
>CAZAIZ010000266.1:0-3144 GCA_964485275.1 uncultured Pedosphaera sp. | reverse complement strand
ATTATCACGATGCTTTCTGACGGGGATGCAGTGGAGGAAGTGTTGTTTGAAGGAGGTGTGGCTGAGGCTATTAGGGAAGGGGCAACACACATTGACATGAGTTCCATTGGAGCCGATGAAGCGATGGATCACGCGAAGCGTCATGCCCAAGGGGGTGTTCATTATCTTGATGCACCGGTCAGTGGAGGCACCAAGGGCGCGGCGGCCGGAGAATTGGCTATTATGGTTGGGGGAGATCCCGAAACCTTTTCGGAAATGATACCGGTTTTTAATGCCATGGGCCGCGCCACGCATGTGGGTCCGAATGGCTGTGGTCAGCTAGCCAAGCTTGCAAACCAGGTGATTGTAGCGATTACCATTGGTGCGGTCAGCGAGGCGTTTATTCTGGCCGGAGGTGGTGGAGCTGATCGCGCGCAGGTGCGTGAGGCATTACAGGGAGGGTTTGCTTCCAGCCGAATCCTCACCGAGCACGGCAAGCGTATGGTGGACCGGAATTTTGAACCGGGTGGGCCTTCAAAATTTCAACTCAAGGATTTAAGGAACGCGCTTACTGCGGCAGAGCGGCTTGGGCTCGACCTCCCCATCACCCAGCTTCTCCATAATCTGTTTGAGACAATGGTGAAGAGTGGAAAAGGAGAGATGGATCACAGCGGTTTGCTGACTCATCTGGAACAGATCAATGATCTCCAGGTCCGATGAAGGTCGTTATTACAGGCGGTGGTGGGTTTCTCGGGTCGCAACTAGCAGAAGCCCTGTTGGCTCGCGGTGAATTGACCGGGGGCTCAGGTGAACCAGAGCCGATTGAAGAACTGGTGTTACTGGATACGCATTTTGGAAGGCAACCGGAGGATTCACGTGTGCGCCATCTGGAAGGGGATGTAAGTGGGTCCGCAGTGATCAACGAGGCAGTTGAAGGTTCGGATAGTTTCTCCATATTTCATCTTGCCTCGATGGTAAGCGGGGAATGTGAGGAACGTTATGATGATGCGCTAAAGGTTAATCTCAACGGGGGGCGGAATGTTTTTGATGTGGCACGGCAGGCGGCCGGCAGGCCACGGGTTGTTTTTGCCGGTAGCATCGCCAGTTTTGGGGGAGAGGATATGCCTGCACCTGTTGGGGATCATACCAAGCATACTCCCCGGACCACCTATGGAATGACCAAGGCAATGTGTGAACTGCTTTTGAATGATCACGTCCGTAAAGGTCATTTTGATGGACGAACGGCGCGTCTACCAACGGTGATTATTCGTCCCGGTAAGCCCAATGCGGCGGCTTCCAGTTGGGCAAGCGGAATGTTCAGGGAACCGCTTAAGGGAGAGGTTTGTAGACTTCCCGTGCACCGGAGCCAGCCCCATCCAATGACCGGTTTTAATACAGTAGTGGAATCTTTCATTTCTCTGCATGAATTGCCTGAGGCTAAGCTGGGTGATGACCGGGGTTTTTGCCTGCCAGCTCATCAAGTAACGCCCGAAAAGGCTGAGTCAGTTTTGACTGAAATGGCCTCAGAACATGGTTTAACACTGGGTCCGATTGAGGATGCTTTTGATGAGCGGATTCAGGGGATTGTGGATACCTGGCCTACCGACGTGGATGGCTCTCGTGCGGTATCACTGGGCCTTCCCAAGCCACCATCTCTCGAGGAAATAATCGGGCAATATCTTGAGACCTTTGGGTCTGACTGAAAAACCGTTGCCGCAGACCGATCTTTCGCGCACTCTGAGCTCCGTTCCTCCATGCGACACAAGCCCATAAAACCCAAGCTTTTTATTCAAAACCGCAAACGCATCGCTGAATTGATGGCTCCCAAGGCTTTGGCAGTGATCAATGCCAATGATGTCCTTCCGACCAACGCCGATGGGACCCTCCCAATTCAACCCAATGCGGATCTGTTTTTTTTGACGGGTATTGAACAGGAGGAAAGCATTCTGGTCCTGTTCCCTGATGCCGCTGATGAGAAACAGCGTGAGATTTTATTTGTGCGCCAACCCAATGAGCATCTGCAAATCTGGGAAGGCTACAAGCATACCAAGGCTGATGCGCGGAAAATATCGGGTATCAAGAATGTGAAGTGGCTTTCGGAGTTTCCGGTATTGTTCCGTTCGCTGATGTGCGAGGCAGAGAGTGCGTATCTCAACAGCAATGAATATAAGCGGGCAAATGTGGAGGTGCAGACGCGTGATATGCGTTTCATTCGGCAATGTCAGGCGGATTTTCCACTTCACCAGTATCGGCGCCTGGCTCCGCTACTGCATGAGTTGCGCGTGGTGAAAACGGATTTGGAGATCGAGCTCCTGAAGGAAGCGGTGAGTATCACCGCCAAGGGCTTTCGGCGAACGCTGCGGTTTGTGAAGCCGGGAGTCATGGAATATGAGGTGGAAGCGGAGCTGGCACGTGAATTTATTAAACGCCGGGGCAAGTTTGCCTACACCCCAATAGTGGCTGCAGGTAAAAATAATTGTGTGCTGCATTATCTGCAAAACGATCAGGTTTGCAAAAAAGGCCAGTTGCTTCTGATGGATGTGGCTTCCAGTTACGCCAATTATAACGCCGACCTTACCCGTACGATTCCAGTAAGCGGTAAATTCAGTCGGCGGCAGAAGAAGGTGTATAACGCGGTCCTGCGCGTGTTGCGCCAAAGTATTGCGGGAGCCACGGTGGGGAAACTGCATAAGGATTGGACCCGGGAATCCCAGATGCATATGAACGAGGAACTGCTCAAGCTGGGTCTGTTAAAGAAGAGCCAGATCAAAAAACAGGATCCCGATAACCCGGCTTGTCGCAAGTATTTCATGCACGGCCTTGGTCATCCACTGGGATTGGATGTGCATGATGTAGGAGATAACAACCAACCTTTTGCCGCAGGCACGGTGCTTACCGTGGAACCGGGAATTTATCTGCCTGACGAGGGTTTTGGGGTGCGCCTGGAGGATGACATAGTGGTTACTGAAAATGGGCCGGTCAATCTGATGGCAAAAGTTCCAATTGAAGCCGGTGAAATTGAGGAAATCATGAATCGCTAGGGGGATGAAACGTTTGCGGTTTATCGCACTTTGTATGGCAACCGGGTTGTGGATTGTCTGCGAGGATCCTCCGGTCGCCTCCTATCCGCAGCCGAAGGCGAAACCCATCGAGACTCCCAACGTT
>CAZAIZ010000265.1:0-3146 GCA_964485275.1 uncultured Pedosphaera sp. | reverse complement strand
GTCTACAGTTCCATATCTGCTCCCAGTAGGCGTCCGTCAAAGTAACACGGTGTTCGGTGGAGGTGGCGGCACTCACCTTCACCAGAAAGTCATTATCCCCGATAGTCTCCACTTCAACGTTCATGGCAGGGGAACCCTAGGCAAGGAGAGCGGTTTACACGAGGCGTTTTTGATTTAATCCTTCAGCCGTTAGTTTGGATTGAAGATTTTCCAGGAAACATCTGGGAAAGTACGACAACGGGAATAAACCCTGACTCCCTGCACAAGATGCCCTACACTGAAAAACGAAGTAAGCTAATGGATGACTTAAAAACAATTGTTGAATTATCCCACGAGTTTGGAACCCCAGACTACGTGAAAGGTGGAGGCGGCAACACCTCGGTGAAAAATGAAACCACCTTGTGGGTGAAACCTTCAGGCACAACTCTGGGCGGGCTGACTGAGGAAACGTTTGTCACCTTGAATCGATCCAAGGTGAATGAACTCTTCAACGTGGAAACTCCGGCCGAATCGGCAGCGCGCGAGGAACTGGTCAAGAATTTCATGGCCGAGGCGGTGGAGAACGAGGCCGGACGGCCCTCAGTCGAGGCACCACTGCACAATATTATTAATACCCGCTTTGTGGTGCACACCCATCCTTATATGGTTAATGGACTCACCTGCGCCAAGGACGGGGAAGTCGTTGCCAAACAACTCTTTCCTGACGCGTTATGGGTCGAATATATTGATGCAGGCTACACCCTCAGCGTGGAGCTCAAGGGACGGATAGAGCAATACACACGGGAGCATGGCAAGGGGCCCAAAATAATTCTACTCAAGAACCATGGCATTTTTGTCGCTGCAGATACTGCAGATGAAATTCGCTCCCTTTACGCCGGGGTAATGGAAGCAGTGAAGCGGGAGTATGAAAAATCCGGCATTCAGGCTACTTTGGAGATCGCCGAAGCGGAATCAGCCCCGGAGTTCGAGGAACAAATCCAACAAGTATTCGGAGCAGACGCAAAACACGTTGTTTCATCGGGCTTATTCACTTGTGTGCCCGGCCCCATCACGCCCGACCATCTGGTTTATGCGCGCGCCTTCCCCTTTACTGGTGAACTGACCGAGGACGCAGTCGCAAATTACAAAGCAAAACATGGCTTTGCCCCCAAGGTGGTGATTGGAGCAACCCGCGTTTATGGAATTGGCACTACACCCAACAACGCTGAGCTGGCATTGGAATTGGCGCAGGACGGTGCTCAAGTCATGCAGTTATCCGGAGCGTTTGGCGGCATCGACTACATGACTGACCGTGCCCGGGAATTTATCGAGAACTGGGAAGTGGAATCCTACCGGCAGGCGGTGGCAAGTTGATACACTCACCCAGAAGTAAAGGGTCGTCTCCATGCAACATTCCTTTGATTAAATGTTGCGTACAATTTCAAGGCCTTGAAATCCCACCAGCCTGAGCCTATCTTGAATCGGATCGTTTTATGAGTAAACTCAAGAAAGTCGGCATCTGTTTGGGTATCTTGTTTGTGGGGATGATTGGCCTGATTATTCTGGCTTATTCCATTGAGGATTTGCGCGGAAAAGCCGCCTGGAAAAATTTCAAGAAGGAATGGGAAGCAAAAGGGGAGGTTTTTGATTACAAACAAATCGTTCCCAAAGAAATCCCCGTAGAGAAAAATTTCGCCCATATTCCGCTCCTTAAACCACTGCACCAACACCAGTGGAGTGAGAGTCTCTCTGAAGCGACTCCCGTTGATCAAAAGAGCTTTGATGAAGCTGCAAATCTACTGAAACTCGATAGCAATGAGGATACGAAGCTTGATGGCTGGGCACTCGGTCAATCGGTTGATCTTAAACCTTGGCAAAAACTTTTCCGGGACCAGGAAGGCTGGCCTCATCCAGAAGAGGCGGGCGAACCGGCAGCCGATATCCTGATGGCCCTCGGGAAACATGAACCCATCATGACCGAACTAACCCAGGCAGCCAAAGACCGGCCTCTTTGCCAATTTGACATCAAGTACGAGGCCCACTTTGCTGCACTGCTCCCCCACTTATCGCCCTTCAGGAATTTCACAAAAATCTATACCCTCAGGTCACTGGCCCATTTGGCCAATGATGATCCGGAAGCTGCACTCGCTGACATCCGCATGGGCTTGTTCCTGACTGAAAGCATCCGGGAAGAGCCCCTGCTTATTTCGCAGCTGGTACGCATTGCCTGCCTGAAGATAGCTCTTCAACCGGTGTGGGAAGGCTTAAAGGAGAAAAAATGGAACACAGAACAATTGGCTGCCATTGAAAAACAACTGGCTGCCATTGAATTACTAACAGGCTACCACATCTCCATTCTGGGAGAACGTGAACTGGCCAATCTGGCGATCGACCAAATGGCCATCAACCCAAAGGTGTTCAACGAGATGGTCGAGGGTGAAGCCCACAAAATCGGCCTGGCTCCAGAAGGTTGGCTGCGGCATAACCAGAAACGACTTAATGAGATGCACCTGAAATTTTCCCAGCGCATCGTCGACCCCAAGGCCCGGCGCATCCATCCTGATATCGCGGTGGCTTTCAATAAGGAGCTTGACGCGCGAACCAAACGTAAATTTCCAATATACGATGTACTCAGTAGTCTTCTACTACCAGGAATTGATAAAGTAGCGATAAAAATTGGGGCAGCTCAAGCCTCTGTGGATCAGGCGCGAATTGGGTGCCTCTTGGAATTGCACAAACTTGAGCACAAACAATACCCCGCAAAGCTGGCTGACTTGAAAAAAACTCTTCCGCTGGATCCATACAACGGCAAGCCCTACATCTATAAAGTAGATCAGGAAGACCACTATCAGCTCTATGGAATCGGCTGGAACCAAAAGGATGACGGCGGAGTCGTCGTCAAAAAAGGAGACCGAACCGATCCTGAGAAAGGCGACCTGGTCTGGAGCTATTCCTCACAAGCTCCCTAAGATAAAAAAGGACCCGCGAAAAGAAGGGCTCAGGAAATTGACGTTTTCAACCAGTTAATTTTCGCCGCGGGCCTCAGCAATTTCACCGGCCTTTTCCTTCAGTATCTTCTGAATTTCCTCGGCAGGGATCGCGAAAAACTCCACCCGGTTTGCCTTGGCGATATTGATGCCGATCAGTTTGCCTTCCAGATCAAATAG
>CAZAIZ010000264.1:0-3158 GCA_964485275.1 uncultured Pedosphaera sp. | reverse complement strand
AAAAGACATGTTCGTGATAGATGGTATCAAACTCCCCCTGCCCAATCATCTCAACTGCGTAGGGAAACTCCAAGACGGCATGCCCGTCGGCTGCCAACAGTACCTTTAGTCCGGCAACAAAGTCATTGGTATCGGGAACATGTGCAAAAACATTGTTGGCCAAAATAAGGTCTGCAGAATGTTCTGACACCAAATCTCTCGCGAGCTCCTCCGAAAAGAAATCAACGCGGGTTTCCACTCCTTTAGCCCGGGCGACCTCGGCAATATTTGCAGCAGGCTCGATCCCCAGGTGCGGAATCCCAGCTGCAGAAAAATTATACAGGAAATACCCATCGTTACTGGCTATTTCTACCACACAACTATTGCTGCCCAGATTATATTCATTGCGGTAGCGTTCCGCACATTCTGCAGCATGCTTAACCCAGGAATCCGAGTTGGAAGAAAAATACACGTAGTCACTGAATAGCTCAACCGGAGGAACAAGATCCATGATCTGTAATAACCAACACTCTCTGCAAACCGCCAAACGTAATGGGAACCGGGGTTCAGATTTATCAATGTCCCCCGACTCAAGTAAGTTGTTCGCCAACGGTTGGCTCCCAAGGTCAAGAACAGGCTCCCCTTGGTGAGCACCGCATGAGCGGCATTGGAAATCATCTTGCATTTATTTGGTCCAGACAAGTGATTGGGCACCGGCATCAGCAGTATATGCCTCGAGTTGAGTCAGGCACAAACCGTGCAGATCATCCGATCCCACAATATGGCGCTGATGATACCAACGCGCAGTGCGCTGAACAGCGGTGGCAAAATCCCAAACCGGCTGCCAGTCGAGGTTTTGCTGGGCCTTTTCGATGGACAAAGAGAGAGTAACAGCCTCATGCGGGGCATTGGCATTGGAAGCGTCAGTCCATTCACCGGGCCAATGTTCCAGAAATTCCCCAACCAACTCGCCCACAGAGCGTTGAGCCTCGGCGTTGGGGCCAAAGTTAAAAGCATCTGCAAACGAATTGTCCTCAGACAGACGCGCACCGAGCCATAAATAGCCGGACAAACAATCGAGCACGTGCTGCCAGGGGCGCGTAGCGGCAGGGTTGCGAATTAAAATGGATTCACCGGCGTCAAGTGCACGCACACAGTCAGGGATGATACGATCCACTCCATAATCGCCGCCCCCGATTACGTTACCCGCCCGAGCCGTGGCAATTCGCCCTTTAAAGGCGCGACGCCAACTACAGGTCATAACTTCGACTGCAGCTTTGCTTGCTGAATAAATATCATGCCCTCCCAATGGATCACTCTCAGTAAAGGCACGCGAGGAACCATCATTCTCATAACACTTGTCACTGGTTACAACAACTATAGGACAATCAAGTTCATTTTGCCGCACCGCTTCAAGCACATGGGCGGTACCGAGGATATTGGCCGTAGCCGTTTCCAGGGGAGCCTCGTATGAGCGCCGAACCAGGGGCTGGGCAGCAAGGTGAAAAACGATATCGGGCCTAGTAGAGGCAATAACGGATTTTACCTTATCAAATTCACCAACATCGCAAATAGTTTCCTGGATAAAAGTTCCCGACACAAGCACCTCATGAAGATTGGGTGAACCATGCGGAACAAGAGCAAAACCGTGCACATCGGCACCAAGATCACGAAGCCAAAGACTGAGCCAGGAACCCTTAAAGCCAGTATGCCCGGTAACGAGCACCGTTTTGCCGCTATAATATTTTCCGAACATCCCTACCAGACCTTCCACGGTGCCTTACCGGCGACCCAGAGCGACTCCAGTAGTTGTTGCTCACGATAGGTGTCCATACACTGCCAATAGCCCGAATGGCAGTAGGCTTTGAGTTGGCCTTCGGCTGAAAGCCTTTCCAGCGGTCCCTGCTCCAGAACGCAGTCATCGCCAGTAAGATAGCTATCGACACATTTATTGAACACGCAGTAACCCCCATTGACAAAACGTGGCTCCTGATCGGGCTTTTCACTGAAGGATGTAATCGTGCCTTCGCTAATGGAAAGCTCACCAAACCGGCCCGCCGGCCGAACTGCCGTGGCCGTAGCCGCAGCCCCATGGCTTTTGTGGAATTCGATCGAAGCGTTAATGTCGCTATCGGTCAAGCCATCACCATAAGTAAAGAGGAAGTCATCCCCCTTGACGTGTGCTAAAGCACGCTGCAAACGGCCGCCAGTCTGCGTGTCTTCTCCTGTATCAAGAAGCGTAACGCTCCAGTCCTCCTCGCCGTGATGGGTGTGGAACTCCGCCTGAGGTGACCTACCCAACTTGATGGTCAGATCACTGGTATACCACAGGTAATTACAGAAATACTCGCGTATAATCTCTGACTTGTAACCAAGGCACAAAATGAAATCTTTATGCCCATAATGCGCATAGGTTTTCATTATGTGCCAAAGTATAGGCCTATTGCCAACTGGCACCATGGGCTTGGGTCGGTACTCCGTCTCTTCACGCAATCGCGTCCCAAGGCCCCCGCAAAGAATCACAACCTCCATCAAGGGCAGGTTGTTACACTTTTTTCCCTAAAAATCAACACAAACCAGAAAGAGCCAGTAGATGCTTTAGTTCTTCCCGTGCCATTGTGCGGTAATCATAACGTTGGATATATTCCCGGCCAATCTGCCCCTGCAGATGCCGCTCTTTCGGATCATCAAGTAATCCGAGTATCGCCTGACTGACCGCAGTCAAATCACCTAAAGGCACGGAATCTAACAAATCAGGAAATACCTCGCTGAACACCGGCAGATCATACGCCACTACAGGCAGACCACAGGCCAGATATTCGTTAACTGCCAAACCCCAGCCTTCCTCACTGGAAAGGCTCAATCCAATCCTAGCCTCAGATAGAAGCCGGTTTTTCTCCCCCTCAGGAATCGCCCCAGTAAACCGGACCCCATCCATAAGTTCCCGTTCCTGAAACCGATCCATCACCGCACCCCGATGAGGCCCTTCCCCAATAACCGTAAGGGTAGCCTCAGGACAGCTCCCTCTTACCTGGGACCAAACATCAGGCAAATCAAATACACCTTTCAGTGAGTGCATCCTCCCCAAAAAAACAACATCATATTTTTTTTCTGTTTCGGGCAAAACCGAAAACTGATCGAGTTCAATACTTGAACCTATCGTCTCAGTATCACTGATT
>CAZAIZ010000263.1:0-3173 GCA_964485275.1 uncultured Pedosphaera sp. | reverse complement strand
TCCCGGTTCCGCTGGTGGTGGGACATGAGTTTGTCGGGGAGATCGTTGAGGTGGGTAGCGAGGTAAAGGATTTTAGCGTGGGGGAAATTGTCAGTGGAGAAGGTCACGTGGTTTGCGGCCATTGCCGCAACTGTATGGCTGGTCGCCGTCATTTATGCAATGACTCTGCGGGCATTGGTGTGACGCGACCTGGAGCCTTTGCCGAATATATTGCATTGCCCCAGACCAATGTATGGGTTCATAAGCCGGATATTGTCCGGGAAGTTGCCTCTATTTTTGATCCATTTGGGAATGCGACCCATTCAGCCTTAAGCTTTCCTGTTTTGGGTGAGGACGTGCTGGTTACAGGAGCTGGTCCGATCGGCATTATGTCAGCAGCTATTGCCCGGCACGCCGGAGCCCGGCATGTAGTGATCACCGATGTAAATGAATACCGGTTGGAGCTCGCGAAAAAAATGGGGGTTACTCGTGCGGTGAATGTTGGTGCCGACTCCTTGGCGGACGTTCAAAAGGATTTAGGCATGGACGAAGGATTTGATGTGGGCCTTGAAATGAGCGGCAACCCTGATGCGTTCAACGACATGCTCACCAACATGTGCCATGGCGGCAAGATCGCCATGCTGGGAATTCCTGAAAAAGAAATGGCCATTGATTGGAACAAGGTGGTGTTCAATATGCTAACCATCAAAGGCATCTACGGGAGGGAGATGTATGAGACATGGTACAAAATGACCGTAATGCTCGAGGCAGGACTGGACCTTGCGCCAGTGATTACGCACAGATATAAGTTTTCAGATTTTGAAAAAGGATTTAAAACGGCCTTAAGCGGGCAAAGCGGCAAGGTTATACTTGAATGGTAACATGTACGGAGACCTAAAAACCCAACTCCAGACAGAGCTGGAGAAGATCCGAGAGGCAGGACTGTACAAGGAGGAGCGTGTAATCGAGACGCCCCAAGCGTCAAAAGTGGGCGTCGGGCGAGGTGGGCCGGTTCTTAACATGTGTGCCAACAATTACCTCGGCCTTGCGAGCCATCCCGAGGTAATTGCTGCGGCCCGCGAAGCCTTGGACGAGTGGGGGTACGGCTTGGCCAGCGTTCGCTTTATTTGCGGCACACAAACAATCCATAAACAACTTGAGGACAAGCTCACGGGCTTTCTTGGAACAGAGGACACGATTCTTTATTCCTCCTGTTTTGATGCCAACGGCGGCCTGTTCGAGACATTGCTTGGCCCGGAGGATGCGGTGATCTCTGATGAACTGAACCATGCTTCCATCATCGACGGAGTGCGGCTCTGTAAAGCGAAGCGGTTTCGTTATAAGAATAATGATATGGCGGATCTTGAGGCGCAACTGATTGGAGCCAAGGGTTCCCGGCGTATTTTGGTGGTGACTGATGGCGTATTCTCGATGGACGGGTACCTTGCGAACCTGCCTGCCATTTGTGATCTGGCCGAGGAGCACGGTGCTCTGGTAATGGTGGATGATTCTCACGCGGTTGGCTTCATGGGCCCGCGTGGCCGCGGCACCCACGAACACCACAATGTGATGGACCGCATTGATATTATTACCGGCACATTGGGTAAAGCACTGGGCGGAGCCAGCGGCGGATATACCAGCGGCCGAGCGGAAATCATAGAGTTTCTCCGTCAGCGGTCCCGTCCCTACCTCTTTTCCAATACCGTTGCCCCAAGTATTGTCTCTGCCTCAATAAAGGCGATTGACCTTTTAACTGCGTCAACGGAGTTACGGGATCGGCTTGAATCCAACACAAAATTTTTCAGGGAGCAAATGGCAGGGAGCGGATTCCATATTTTGGAAGGAAAGCACCCCATTACCCCAATCATGCTTGGGGACGCGGCTCTGGCAGGTCGGTTTGCTGATGCGATGCTCGAGAAAGGGGTTTATGTCGTCGGATTTTCTTACCCCGTTGTCCCGCAGGGTAAAGCCCGCATCCGCACGCAAATTTCAGCGGCCCATACCCGTGAAGATCTGGAGTTTGCGATCACCAAATTTGGCGAAGCAAAAAACGAGATGGGGATTTGATCCGCTTCGTTTCTTTTGTCATCCTCAGCTTATGGATTTCCTTATTAGGGCAGCTTGCGTCTTCCTTTGTATCAATTACGAACTGAGAGCAGCCGACCTTGAACGTATTAAGTATAATCATCCGGGGTTAGAGGTGGATTTGGGGGTGGGTTTGTGGGCCTGGCCAATGCCGGTGGACTGGGACAAGGACGGGGATCTGGACCTGCTCATTGACTGCCCATGCAAGCCCTACAACGGAATTTGGTTTTTTGAAAATCCCGGTGGGGGCAAGACGCCGGTTTTCAAGGCCGGCAAGCGTATCCATGCCTCGCGGCGAAACATTCAGGTGAGTTGGGTTGATGGCCAGCCTCGCTATCTCGTGCCGGGGGCCGAGGTGTCGGCTGATCTTACGCAGACTTCAAAGATTTACTCCAAATCCCGAGTGGAGAAACACCGCAAGATTCGGGCGAACCAATGGAAGTATGTCGACTACGATGGGGACAATGCTCTGGATCTCGTTGCGGCAGTAGGTGTCTGGGATGATTATGGTTGGGATAATGCCTACAACTCTAAGGGTGAATGGACCAATGGGCCTTTGCATGGATTTATTTATTTGATGCGCAATAAAGGCACTACGTCCAAGCCCAAATATGTTGACCCTGTTAAAGTGCAGGCGGACGGCAAGCCGGTAGATGTTTATGGGAGGCCTTCGCCCAACTTCGCCGACTTTGATGGAGACGGGGATCTGGATCTTTTGTGCGGAGAGTTTGTCGACAGCTTCACTTATTTTGAGAATGTCGGCTCACGTAAAGCGCCAAAATACGCTGGGGGACGTAAGCTGACGTATAAGGGTCAAACATTGACGATGGACTTGGAAATGATTTTACCCAGTGCAGTGGACTGGGATGGGGACGGTGATATTGATTTGATTGTGGGAGATGAGGATGGTCGAGTGGCTCTGGTTGAGCATACCGGAAAGACAGAAAAAGGGACGCCACAGTTTTTGCCGCCAGTGTACTTCCAGCAGCAGGCCGATGAGGTAAAGTTTGGTGCGTTATCCACGCCCGATGGGTTTGATTGGGATGGAGACGAGGATGAGGACATCATCTGCGGGAATACCGCCGGTTATATTTGCTTCATTGAGAATC
>CAZAIZ010000262.1:0-3181 GCA_964485275.1 uncultured Pedosphaera sp. | reverse complement strand
GATGATCGGCCGGGGTGTTAAGAGCATCAAAGCAGTGATACTCATCCTCAATCTCTGGCCCATCGGCCACCACGAAACCGAGCTTGCGAAAACTCTTCACAATATCTTCAGTAACCTGGGTAAGGGGATGAAGCTTTCCCAAGTAGCGACGCCGGCCCGGAGCCGTAAAATCAGATGGCTCCTTGGGAGCGGCTGCAGCCAGTTCAATGCGTTCACGCGCCTCCTGTAATGCATTTTCCAGTTCTTTTTTGGCCGAGTTAATGGCCTGACCTGCCAAAGGCCGGTCTTCCTTTGAGAGCGACCCCATTTGCTTCATCAAACCGGTAAAACGACCTTGTGCCCCAAGCCAGGCTCCCTTTGCCCGATCAAGAGAAGATTGATCGGTTACTGCGTTAAGCTCATTCAAAGCTTCCGCCTTGAGTGGGTCTATTTCATCTAGAAGCGACATATTGTGCTGTCAATGTAGTGATTAAGGTTCGGCTCACAAACAAAAAAACGGACGACCATCCGGTCGCCCGCCTCAAAAGTCTGAATCAGAGTTACTTTGCCTTTGCTTCCAGACCTCCCTGGGCAACCTTAATCAACTCGATAAAAGCAGCCTCATCCTGTGCGGCCAGATCGGCAAGCACCTTCCGGTTGACCTCAACCTCAGCCGCCTTGAGACCCTCAATAAACCGACTGTAGGTAATGCTATTAGCCCGGCAGGCGGCGTTAATCCGCACATTCCATAGAGCGCGGAAATCGCGCTTTTTATTACGCCGATCACGGTATGCGTATTGACGGCCATGATCCAGGGCGTCTTTGGCGTAACGATAGAGTTTGCTGCGACGCAGCCAGAAACCTTTAGCGGATTTCAGCCAGCGCTTACGGCGTTTACGTGAAGCAGGTCCGTTGGTTGATCGCATGGGTTGTCCTTAATGAGTGAAGGGAAGGCTCTCTGTTATGCGGCGCATGTCATCCTTCTCAACATACGTGGCACTGCCCAGGCGTCTACGGCGCTTGGGGCTCTTACTGGAAAGCAAGTGACGCTTACCCTGACGGTTACGCTTCACCTTGCCCGAGGCAGTTACCTTGAACCGCTTCGAGACCGCCTTACGCGTCTTATTGACTACTTTCTTGGTAGGCATGAAAAAATCCTTTGTTTTCTTCCGAAAAGGGCGCGAAGAATAGTTAGAACCCACTCTGGGTGCAAGCGATTTTTGACAAAAAACAACTTCCCTGTCCAATTATGAAAATTTTATGCCTTTATGCACTGCTTAAGCACCCTTCAACTACTCTCAATACCTCATTTGCAGTGATTGAATCCATGGTTCCTTCTGCCTGGATAAATCGTACATGATGATGCTGAGGAGCCCATACAATCCTGTTAGTAGCCCCCCAAAGGATTACGGACTGAACCCCTAAGGCAGCACTTAGGTGGCTTATACCTGAATCATGGCCCATGAAAACCCGGGAGCATTTAAGCATCTGAGCCAATTCTGGAAGCGGCACATTCTCCAGAAAATCGACCTGCTTCGAACTCACCGCCTTTTGAATAAGATCCAATTTCCCAATTTCAGCCTCACCTCCGACCACCAAAACCCGACCTCGATTAATCTCTAACCATTTACTTAAAAACTCACACCATTTTGCTACGGACCAATTCTTGGATTCACTTCCGCTCCCGGGATGGACAGTCAAATCATACCGACCTGTACCAGCAGCACCTACATTAATCTGGGGCAATGAATTCAATTCAAAAATACCAATCTCCTCCAGAACCGACAATAGAACCTTCGAGGCATGCAACCTGCCCTCTTCCGAAGGCCTGGAACATCCCTCCAATAAACGGGCAGAACATATTCTTCTCAAGTTATTCGCCCATACCCTTCTTGGATCATGAAGAAATGAAACAACCAAATCAAACTGTGACAGCCATTTGACCCTTTCTGGATCAAGATCCCCATCTGAAACAAAAAATTCAGCCCACTCACGCTTGCCCAAGTCTTGAATTTCATCAGCCAGACCTGCAGCCATAGCCAATTCCCCGCGCCCGGCTGGAGCCAAGCACCCTATTACTGCAGACCGAAAAGTTTCCCGCAAAGAGGAGAAGACCGGCAGGGTAAGGATAAAGTCCCCGATCGCCCCTCCCCGGACCACCAGAATCCGATCAAGCCCTGCCATAATATTATAGAATTAAGATCCCCCTTTAGAAAACCACCAGGCCCAGAACCACCAAAAGAACCCCAAAGGCAACACGACCAACGCATAAATTCTTGAACCGGCCTTCTTCAGCCGTAGTCCACTGGATTAAGTCCCGCATCCTCCACGGGGAAGCAGTAAACCACATCCCCGCCACCACCATGATGTAGGCCAATGTTACCAACACCAACCGCCAGTCACTCTCATGCCAACGAGCGGTATCGACAATCAACTTTGCCAGGAGAATCATCAATACAGCCGTTCCCCGCACCGCAAGGTAATCCTTTAGATAAATACAGGCCCCAATCCCCGTAACCAGGATAAACCCATTGAAGTGAATCCGATACCGTTCAAAATCACTCATACTTTCCCCCTTGAGGATTAACAAAAACCACATCATGGCAGCCAGAATTGCGATATACCCCGCATTATCATTACGCGGAAACGCCTTCATGATTTCAATCGCCTTTTCAGAAGCAGTAAAACCCCATGCCCCCTTTGCCATACAAATCACCCCCAGTATCAGAGACAGATTGGCTAAGGTGATTTCAGGCATATCAATTATATTAAATTATAACTGGCCATAAAGCGTGGTTTTGGTCGCGCTATTAATCTGCACCTCCATTAACTGGCCAATGAATCGTTCGCTTCCTTCAAACACCACAATCTTGTTACACCGTGTACGCCCTTCCAGTCGATCAGCATTGCGCCGGCTAAGCCCTTCAACCAGTATTTCCATTTTTCTGCCAACATAATCCTGCAACTTACGAGCTCGAATATTATCGGCTAACTCCATCAACCGGGCGTGACGTTCTTCAATCAGTTTTTCAGGCAATTGATCCGGCATAGATGCCGCAGGCGTATCCCGCCGCTGGCTGTACTTGAAAAGGAAGGCGTTGTCGAATTCGACTTCTTTGCAAAGATTCAACGTATCCTCGAAATCCCCTTCTGTCTCGCCCGGGAACCCAACAATAATATCAGTCCCAATACCCATTTCCGG
>CAZAIZ010000261.1:0-3183 GCA_964485275.1 uncultured Pedosphaera sp. | reverse complement strand
CGATAACCCGGCATAAAAACCAGACCGCTGCCTTGTTGGTCAACAAGGCCACGCAGCAAATCACATTGCTCGCGCGTTAATTCCTTTTCTCCGATACCCACATCCCCCAAAAAAACAACGTCAAATTTAGCCAGCTGCTCCCTTGTCTCAGGAAATTTCTGTATGTAGTTCAAACCTGTACCCGGACCCAATTCCGGGTGCAAAAGCAGCACGCTGACATCCACCCCAGGATCACGCGTCAGGGCATTTCGCAGGTAGCGGTACTCCCAGCGAGGATAGGATTCAATGACCAATACGTTCAGTTTTTCAGTCCGGACCGACAGGTGGAAAGTTTGCGCGTTATTGTCCTCGATGAGTTCCTTCTCGTTACCGCGAGCCCATATCGGCAAATTCAATGTCAGGGTATAATCCCCGAGTTCACTGGGGGCCCAGACAATCGAATCACTCACCTGCCCGTAAGCAGGAATAGTAATCGGTTTGGCAATTGAAACTGCTGCACCTCGCCGACTGGTAAGCTTTACCTGTGTGCGAATAGGTTCAGGAATATAACTACGCACCCTGAATGGAATGGAAATCTGCTCTCCCAAGAGCCCAAACTTAGGCGGGTTTACCGATTCCATCACCAAGTCCTTCTGCGCCTGCTCGCTACCAACGGTGAGTGTAAAAACAGGGATCTTCTCCGCCCCCAGCTTCATCGCCGCCTGCCGTGGGGGATCACCATAATTCCAGTCACCATCACTGATCATCAACACCGCCTTGAGATTCTTGCGTTTAGCCCGTTGCCCCTCCAATGCCTGGTAAATATCGGTCCCATCAGCAATTGACGTCTGAGCATTGGTCAGGGACATGCCGAAATCCTGGACAGAAACCTTTGCCTGACCGGACAGAGATTCCCAAAAGTTGGTTTTAATATGGCCCTTAAGCCACTCTTCGCGTTTCACCACATCCCGGGCACCAACAATTACATCCCGCGTTTCCATACTACGGGTAATGTCAGTAAGAATCACCACCTCCGGCTGCTCTTCAATCTGCGTGGTTCTTAAAAACTCCGGCTTACATATCGTGAAAAGAATCATACCCATCACAATAAAACGCAAAAGCTCCAAAGCAGCGATACCTCCTCCTCTCCGTCGCTCCCAGTTACTGTAGCTAACCCAGCCGGTTGCCACCCAAATAACAGCCGCAAACACGATCAACCAAAATGGTGTCTGCAACGGTTGGAATTCCCAGCCTTCGCCAAACATCACACCCCTCCCTTGGTTGCTACTTTTCCGCTCGCGGTTGTTCGGATCTCCACCCGTTCATCAGTCCCCTTGGGAAGAATTAACACTCCTTCCATCAACAAGGCCATCGCCATTGCCACCAGAAACCACTGCCATATTTCCTTCGGATCATCGGAGGCACCTCCCTGTGCCTTCTCCTGAGCCAAAGCCACAGGAACTTCCCCAAACAACCCCCTGACTTCATCTGCACCCAGACCGGGGGACAAATCCTCCCGTTCCGGGCGGTTTACCGCAACGATCCGCTGGCCCATTCGGTACACCCCAGCCTGTGAATTAAAATCTTTGGCCGAACCTTTGCCTGTCTCTTCTGAAACCCAACGCTCCCCTTCACTGGCCCGATCGTCCCCGGCACTCAGCATATGCCCCTGAACAAATCGCCCTGACAACATTGATTCCCCCAGCGATAACAGACGCTGCAACATGGGCACCAGCACCAATCCTTCGGTGAGGCTGCTCCACTGGTCAGTGGGTTGTGTTCCACAGAAAACGATCTGCCCCTTGCCAACTGTTTTTGTCATTAACCATGGCATCCCATCCTCAAATGAGGCCTGAATCAATCCGTCACCTTCTATCGCGCGCCTCTGATTCACCCGCAAATCATCCACTGGAAGATACAATCCTTCCTCCGTGCGTTGCAGTGGCCCCTCATTATCGGTGTAACTGGTAATCCGAAACCCGAGATGTTCCTGGTCCTCTTCAGCGGCAACCAACTGCTGCCACGTTTCAAACTGCTTGCCATTATCCTCATATTGTTTGAGCGCCCCCCAGCCTAACCCATTAAATCTGCCCTCATCTGCTGTATGATTTGGAAAACACACAACCAACCCTCCAGCTTTAACGTATTGAGTTAGTTTTTCAGCTGAATCTCCCTGAGGCAATTTATCCTGCCATAGAACCATTGCATAATCTGTCCAAACCCTCCCTCCGGTACTCCCAGGGGCAATTACTTCACTAACCTGATTAGTATTAGCCGGATCAGGAGCAGCGGCTAGATTCAAAAACTGGGTTGCAAACAAATCGGGATCGCCCACAACCGCTGTGCTGGCCTTAATCGGTTCTCCATAAACAAAATAAGCTAAATTATCCCGCGCATTCCCGTCCTCCTTATCAATCAACTCCACATACCCCCAACCGGATTGCTCACCTTTTCGCAACGGATACCTGAGTTCGTGAACGTGGGTCGCCCCTTCCAGGGAAACGGTCTCCCCATTCTCCTCGCCCTCAACAAAAGCAGCTAAATCGACCTCACCTGCCAGGGCTGTCCCTCGGCTAAATTCCAACTGCAATACCAATTCAACCCGATCGGCGGTGCGTTGACGCGCCACGCTCTTCAGGCGTATAGAAACATTTGTCGGGGATTCCTCATCCATAGCCATTAGTCGCACCCTCACGCTCTGAGGTAACCCATCTAGCTTTACAGAAAGCTGCCGCCACCGCTCCTTAGCCGATGGATCCCAGTTGCTTGCCTGCAAATCCGAAGCAACCCAAATTTCACCAACACCTGGCTTGGTTTTCTCAAACCAGTCAACAGCGTCCTCCAAAAGGCCTGGAATATCGGCAGCCGTGTCGGTCACCCCGCCTCCTATCACATTTTCCAGTGCCTCAACACCCCCTTTGACTTCGCGTGGTCTCTGATCGGTATGTTCCATCACAACCAATCTCACCCCTTCACCATAAGACTTCGCCGAATCAATCATCACCTCCAAAGCACGTTCCAATCGAGTTTTCTCACCCGACTGAGCCCCCATACTGGCAGAGCGATCTATAATGATTAGAATAACGTCGGGCTTACCCGACATCATGCCCTTTATCCACCCGCCGGCCAGAGGACGACTCAAGGCAAACACCAATGCCATTACGGCCAACATGCGAAAAAGCAGGACGAGCCATTGACGTATTT
>CAZAIZ010000260.1:0-3191 GCA_964485275.1 uncultured Pedosphaera sp. | reverse complement strand
TTGAGTGTTTCCAGTTCAAATTCATCAAACCAAATCCCCTTGCAGCTGGAGCAACGGTCTACCTCCACTCCGCCTTGCTTGATGACCTCCATTTCCGATTCGCATTTGGGGCAATTCATGTCTCGTTGCTAGCACAATTTTTGGGTCGGTAAAAACTAATTAAATTTACACCGGTATGAAGGCGGCCATGATTTGAAGAGATGGAAGGTGGCTCAGGAAGTGGTTCGGCTGTTCTGGAGATGTAAACAGCCTTACCATTGTATCTTGCTACGGGGGTGCGGCCTTTAAATGTGTGCCAGATGCGCCGGTACACCCTGAACCAAATTGTCAGTCAGGAAGATGTTTACACAGTGTCACTGAGGTTAGTAAAATTGGTCTGACCCGGAATATGTCTGAATCAGAAACATCATGGCGTTGGCTGGGGTGGGTGCATCCGTCCATGCCCTTTATCGTATGGCTGCCTGTGGCTTTAGCGGCAATCATTTGGGGAACCATTGCCGGGCAGTTGAGCCTGCGTGAAGTGGCCCTTTTGGGAGTGGGGGCACTGTTAACCTGGAGCTTGCTCGAATACACCCTGCACCGTTGGCTCTTTCATCCTCCGAAGAGCTGGGGAGCCTTTGGGCGTCTGGTGCACCGCATTCATGCCAAACATCACAACCAGCCGCTAGACAGGGTTTATGCCTTGGTGCCGCCAGTGAATGCGGCTGTGGTTCTATTGATTTTAACCGGAATATTTTCCCTGATTATTCCCATTGATGGACTGTCGCTATTTACCGGGTTCTTTATTTTGGGATATTTATTCTATGAATTGCTGCACCTTGCCATGCACCACCGCAAACCAACAACCCTCATGGGGCGTTTTCTTTACCGTCACCATTTGCGACATCATGGGAACGGTGAAGAGGGTAATTACGGGGTTACTTCGCCCTTGTGGGATTGGTTGTTGGCTACCTCTATGGATACCGGGAAAACAGTCTCCTCGAACGAATAATTTCCGCTGAATTTTTGCTGTTCATATACCGGTCAATAGCCGATTCTAGAAGCCATGAGTTCCCAGGAAAATACACCCAATCCCCATGTTGCTTCCCGTCGTGGCTTTCTGAAAGCCGGGGCAACCCTTGGCGTTGCAGCTGCTTTGCCTTCTTTTACCATGCGTGCTGCTGCCAATAAGAACAGCAATCTTCGGATTTTGCACATTGGAGTCGGGGGAATTGGCGGCATGCAGCGGGGGAACCTCAAGAAACATCCCAAGGTGGAGTTTGCCTTCCTGTGTGATGTGGATGTTAACCCGTTGAATAATGTTGGAAGGGAATTTCCCAAGGCCAAGAAGTTTAGGGATTATCGGGAAGTTTTCGAAAAGCACGTTGATGAATTTGATGCGGTGATTGTCGATACACCTGATTTGCATCACGCGCCCATGATGACCCACGCCTTGGAGGCCGGGAAACATGTTTACGGGCAGAAACCACTGGTGCATCAACTCGACGAACTGCGAATGATCCGTGAGGTGCTGGCCAAACGGTCCAATCTCTATACGCAGATGGGCAACCAACGTGCCTGTTACACCGGGCGCATGCAGGCCGTTGAGATTCTCAAAAGCGGTCAGCTGGGTAAACCGGTCGAGGCCCACGTGTGGACCGGTACAGTGGCCAATGGACATTATTTTTCCTCACCATGGCGTGAGTTGCCCAAGGCTCAACCGGTTCCGGCCAATTTAAATTGGGATTTATGGAACGGCCCGCTCAAAAAGGCCATGCCCTATAGTCCTGATATTGCCCCGCGCCGGTGGCGCACCTACTGGGAAACAGGCGGCGGCCAGCTGGCCGACTGGGGTTGCCACCTGATTGACCTGCTTTATTTCGCTTTTGACATGCCTGATCCCGAATCAGTACAGACCAACACCATACGGCCCTCCAACGATACGCACTCGGCCTATAACCAAAGTACCATCACCTATCCCGGTGGTGGCAATTTTGCCCGTGACAAGTTCGTGATGCATTACAATGACAATGGCATCAACCCGTCGTGGGGATCGTTGGGGTTGCCCCATTTGAGAGAAGGCTCAAATCGTACTTTGGTTGTCTGCACAGAGGGCTCGCTGCTCTTGGAGCCAAGTGGTCGTATGAAGATCTTCCGCAAAGGTAAAGAAGTCAAAAATGAGCCTATGCCCAAGGTCGAGCCGCGTAATCACTGGCATGACTGGGCTGAGTGCTGCCTGGGTAACGAGAAGCCTCTTTGGACTCCCTTTGGTATCGGTTCACGAATTACTGAGCCGGCGCTTTTGGCGGTAAAAGCCACCCGTTTCCCGGGTCAGGAACTGCGCTGGGACGCCAAGAACTACCGTTTCACCAATCATGACCAAGCCAATAAGATCATTGTGAAGCGTGATTATCGTGAGGGTTTTGAGCCGGCCTGATTGAGGCGTAAGTACGCTTTGCGTTTAATTAATCTACCCCTTCTTTTGAGGTGTTGTTGAAGCACCCCAAAGGTTGGGGTTTTTTCTTGGCAGGGCAGGAAAAAGCCGAGGTTGGACCCAATGAAATATGAACCGATAACCGTCGTGAGACTAGTCTGGAGAGTCCTGAAGGGCGGTCTGTTCAGTTACGATATTATCGAAGGCTTGACGGACTGATTCAGGCGTTTTGTGCTCGGGCCAATCGGCAATAAAAATGCTGGTAATAATTTCGCTGTCCCGTTCTAGGGCCAGTTCAAATTGTTTGGTCTGCTTGATTTCCATCTCGGCCATGGCCTTTCTTAATTTGAAAATCTGGTAATCCTTATAGGCCATCCAGAGGAAAAATAAAACGAGGGCAATCAATTCATACTTCATGTTCCCAACTTATCTTGGGGAGTATTCTTTTCCAGCCCAAACCATAAGTAGATTGTGAAGAACTCTTGGATTAGGGCTCTCCGGCCGGAAGCCTCTTGAAGCCAGAGGAATGGCTCTTCATGCTGAAGGTGTAATTGGCTGTCAGGATTCTAATATCAAAATCCGCATCGATTTTGAGGTCCGTCCATACCTGCGGGGTGAGTCGCTGCTGTTCCAGGCGGACACGAATGGTCTTAATGGAGCCAATCAGGCCGACCACGATCCCGATGGGTTTGACCAGCTCGGCTTCCAGTTGCGATACCTGAAAATCCTCCTGGTCAACCCAGAGTTTGGTGAGCATCTGGTTCATGATCCGGTCCAC
>CAZAIZ010000259.1:0-3192 GCA_964485275.1 uncultured Pedosphaera sp. | reverse complement strand
GTGCTTGAAGGTCACCGCGATTCAGTCCGGGCTTTGGAGTGGAGTCCAGATGGAAATTGGCTGGCTTCAAGTGATTATCGGTCGTTGCGGTTATGGAATAAGGAACTCAAACAGGTTCGGAATTTGAGGGAGTTTGAAGGCCGGGTGAGCGCTTTGGTTTTCTCACCAGACAACAAATCTATTTTTACTGCAGACAGTCAGCCGGCAGTGAGAGGAACGGTGCGTCAGTGGTCAGTCGATGAAGGAAAACAGATCGCCCAGTGGGAGGCTCACCGCGATTCCATATATGGGATTTCAGTCAGTAAGGATGGCACGCAATTAGCCACCGCCGGCGGGGATGAAGTAGCGAAGGTGTGGAGTATAAAGGATCAAAATGCGACAGCCATTCTTGAGGGGCACCAGGGGGCGGTTTATGGGGTGGCCTTCAAAGGTGATGGCCGCCATTTGGCTACAGCAAGCAGTGATCAACAGATGTTGATTTGGGACCTGAAAACCAAATTAAAAATGACTGAGGTGAAAGCTCACAAGGGCGGGGTTACCCAGCTGAAATGGACGCCTGATGACAAGGCCATTGTTACCTCCTGCGAAGACGGTGTGGCACGGATCTTTACTGGAATGCAGACACATGATGGGGCCCAGCGTTCCAGTACCGCCAAGGAGCGTAAGCTTCCTGGGGCCAAGGGTCGTCTTCATTGCATCACCTCCTCAGCCGATGCGAAGACAGTGGCTGCCGGAAATCACTCAGGCGAGGTGTTCGTATGGCAGGACAACAAGCTGGTGGCGACACTGGGTTCGGAGAGGGAGTCGGTCCAGTCAGTTGGGCAGTTGAGTTTTATCAAGGATGTTCTGCCAATCCTGAGCAAGGCCGGCTGTAGTGCGGGATCCTGTCATGCAAAGGCCGATGGTCAGCACGGTTTCAGTTTGTCAGTGTTCGCCTACGATACGCACCGGGACTGGAAGGAGATTACTGAGGATGCCTTTGGTCGCCGTGTTTTTCCGGCTTTCCCGGAAGAGAGTCTGCTTCTCAGGAAAGCAACACTGGTTCTTCCACACGAGGGAGGACAGCGAATCAAGCCGGGGTCAGAAGAGGAGCGAGTGGTGCTACAGTGGATTCGTGAAGGGATGGTTTACCAGCGTGAAGGGGAGCCAACCCTGCAGAAGGTGAGCGTGGAGCCGCCGGTTCGCGTCTACCGCAAGGGACAACGGCAGTTACTGAAAGTAAGCGCACATTTTTCCGATGGTCAAAGCCGTGAAGTAACGAAGATGGCGGATTTTGTGTCCAATGACGGCGAGATTGCTTCGGTGTCCAAAACCGGGGAGGTTGCCGTAGGTAAGGCGAGCGGAGAGGGGACAATCGTGGTTCGTTATATGGGACAGGTCGCCATCTCCCGTGTGACAGTTCCCGCGGAGAAGAAGATTCCCGCATCAAAGTATGCGGTGTTACCTGTGCATAATTTTATTGATGAATTGGCTTATGGCCAGTTTCAGCGTCTGGGTTTATTGCCGAGCAAGCTGTGTTCGGACGAGGAATTCCTTCGACGAGCCACGCTGGATACGATTGGACGGCTGCCAACTCTGGAGGAAACGCGTGTCTATATGGCGGACAGGTCGAGGGACAAGCGCACGAGGGTGATTGATCGGCTTCTGGCGGATCCGGCATATGCCGACCACTGGGCAAACAAGTGGGCGGACCTCGTGCGCCCTAATCCTGACCGGGCCGGACTCAAGAGTGTGTATGTATTGGACCAGTGGTTGCGTGATGCATTTCGTAAAAACCAACCAATGGATGAGTTTGCACGCGATATGATTACTGCCAGCGGGAGTACGCACAGATTTGGTCCCACCGTGGTGTATCGCGACAAGCGTACGCCTGAGGAGATGGCCCAAATATTCAGTCAAATTTTCCTGGGGGTACGCTTTGAGTGTGCCCGTTGTCATAATCACCCCAATGAAAAATGGACCCAGCATGACTTTTATTCATTGGCGGCGTATTTTGCACAGGTCAAGCGCAAGGGAGCGGGGGTGTCACCTCCCATCTCCGGTGGGACCGAGTGGTTCTATCACGGGGGAAGTGGTTCAGTGACCCATCCGGTTAGCGGGGAAACGCTTCAGCCCAAGCCCCCTGATGGGCTGGTAGAGGAAATTCAGGGTAATACTGATTTACGCGATCAGTTTGCGACCTGGATCGGCAAAGTTGATAATCCATTTTTTGGGCGGGCAATGGTTAACCGCGTGTGGGGAGCCTTTTTTGGTCATGGTTTTGTTGAGCCGGTTGATGACATGCGTGCCTCCAATCCGCCAGTGAATGCAAACCTGCTCGATGCTTTGGCTAAACATTTTGTGGAGCTCAAGTATAACCAGAAGCTGCTGATCCGGACGATCCTGCAAAGTCGGTTATACCAGTTAAGCTCACAACCCAATGAAACTAATGTGGCCGATACCCGCAATTTTTCCCGCAGTTACAGGAGACGGCTTAGTGCCGAGGTGTTAATGGATGCAGTGAGTGACGTGACCGGAGTGCCGGCCAGTTTTTCGGCCACCTGGAATGGAGCACGGGCGATGGAGACCTGGAACTTCAAGATCGGATCTGAATTCATGGATGCCTTTGGCCGGCCCAACTCCAGCAGTGATCCGCCCTGTGAACGCAATGTCAAGGGGACGGTGGTGCAGGCTCTGCACATGATGCATGCCAAGCAGTTGCATGAGAAAATTATCCATACCAAGGGGAGGGTAAAAAAACTGGCTGACAGTGAAAAGACCCCCGCCCAGATTGGTGAAGAGATTTTCCTTATCGCTTTCAATCGACTCCCTCTCGAGCAGGAACAGTCGGTCATTGCCGCCTATTTTGAGAAGAATAAAGATAATCGCGAAGCAGCTACGCAGGATTTGGTCTGGGCGGTACTTAATTCTGCAGAGTTCCTGTTTAATCACTAATTGTCTTTCAGGGGTTGCTCCGTGCGGCTGACTCCGTACACTCACCCCATTCTATGAAACGCATCACGCTTTTCCTTGCGGCTTTGGTGTCCCTTACGGTTCTTGCCGGTAAATGGGATGAAATGAACTATGGACCCTTCCTGACGACTTCACTTGAGGTGCGCGGTGCAGGGATCGTCAACAAGGCTATTGCCATCCGCCTTGATTCCGGAGAAGGAGGGGTTTCCAAGGGGAATGTTTTCATGGTTTATGATACCG
>CAZAIZ010000258.1:0-3193 GCA_964485275.1 uncultured Pedosphaera sp. | reverse complement strand
GGTTGGGCGTATTGGGGGAGCTGACATTAACGACAAAAAAATCCGCGAGATTTTGAAGTGCTTGGAAGGAAAAGGCGTAATCTTCAGCGGCTTCCTCATTGGGAGTGATTTTTGATTTCCCAAGATTGATGCCAATGGGCTGTGCCGGCCAGAGATTTTGGTCGCGCCAATACTGAAGTGTCTTGGCAATTGACTTTGCACCAGGATTATTAAAGCCCATACGGTTGACAAGGGCTTGATCTTCAATGGCTCGAAACATGCGCGGTGATTCATTGCCGGGTTGATCATGTCGTGTGACTGCACCTAGCTCCACAAAGCCAAAACCGAGGCGTTCCCACATGGGCACAGCTGAGGCATGCTTATCCATCCCCGCAGCAAGACCGATGGGGTTGGGGAATTTCAGGCCGCCAAATTGGACAGGTAAATCCGGTGCACCATATATTGCGTCAGTAAGAGTAGGGAGGAAGGGCATCCGGGATGCGCAAGAAAGACCCGATATAACGCGGTTATGGGCCGACTCCGATTCCTGCAAGAAAAGCAACGAGCGAAGACAGTTTCGGTAAATCCAACCCATCAGTGGTTTGATTTAGCTAAGGGAAGGGGTCAGTGTCGAGAGTACAATGAGTTTCTTGTCAAAATTAAATCTAACAAAAAGATGCAAATTTATTTTTCAAAAAAACCGATTCGCGGTAGACACGCCCTGATAGATTGCTAACATCCTGCCACGACCTGTTACGCGAATGAAGCGCCTTGATGCCGTTTCCCGGAATTTGGAACACAGTCATAAGAAGGCTATGTCTAAGGGAAATTCTCACGCGCTTGTTTCAGAAAATTTTCGGCGGTGGCCTTTTATGGCTTACGTGGTTTTTTGTTGTACGTTTCCTTCGCGAAACACTGAGTATTTTATAAATGAAAATTAATATATATAATCCAGGGCATGCCCTTGCCTGTGGTTCTTGTCTGTCAAGCGGGAATGCACCGTGTGAACAAATCGTGAACAACAGTTAATAGGTTCGCGTGGAACGACAATGCGCATTTGCTTACACATTCCTCCGCGTCCCGGTAACCCTAAGCCTTGCGGCTTGTCACTTACTTTTTTGTTTAGTGAGAACAGAGTTGCTGGGACCTGTGGACATGATGATGCTTTGGGGCGTTTTTTCTCGCAAGAGAAGCACGAACTTAAGCGCAGAGGTGTTTAGCAATTTGGATTATAGGGAACGAACTGATCATATAACTTTGATGCTTTGAAGAGAAACGATGCAGGCAACAGTAGATAAAATTTGGACACAAACCACGGATCAAATCCGTACACTCCTCAACACCGAGACTTATAACCTGTGGTTCGCCTCTGTGCACCCGGTGTCTTTGAACCAGTCTTCAATCACCCTTGAGGTGCCGAATGAATTTTCGGAGGTCTGGCTAAAGGATAATTACCTGGAGCTGTTACAGGACGCGTTGGCGGCAGCCAGTGGTCGCAAGTTGAATATCAGGTTTACTGTTGCTGATGGTTCTGCCGCTGCTCCAATCAAGCCAGCTCGTGCGAAGAAGTCGGCTGCTGCAAAGAAAGCCAGCGATGGGGATTTGGTTTTCAATCCTCGAAACACGTTTGATACCTTTGTGGTGGGCAATAACAATAGTTTTGCTCATGCGGCTGCGATGGCCGTGGCACAGCAGCCAGGTAAAGCCTATAATCCGCTCTTCCTTTACGGGGGTACCGGGCTTGGCAAGACACATTTACTTCATGCAGTGGGACAGCATGTAGTGAGCAGTAAAAAGGGAGCAAAGGTTTCCTATGTATCTTCGGAAAAATTCACTAATGAATATATTGCGGCCATTCAGGAAAACCAACTGGTGAAGTTCCGTAAAAAATATCGTCAGACTGATGTGTTGTTGATTGATGACATTCAGTTCCTTGCAGGCAAGGAACGTATTCAGGAAGAGTTCTTTCATACCTTTAACGCGCTGCATGAAGCCCATAAGCAGATTGTGCTTACCTGTGACCGGCCAGCCAGCGAGATTCAAAACTTGGAGCATCGGCTGGTAAGTCGGTTTGAATGGGGCTTGGTTACTGACTTACAGCCACCTGATGTGGAAACTCGCTTGGCAATTCTGCGTAATAAGGTGAAGACCATGGGCGTCGAAATTCCCGAGGACGTGCTAACCTTCCTTGCTAATCGGATACGTACAAATATTCGCCGCCTTGAAGGAGCTCTCATTCGTGTGGCTTCCTATGCACACCTTACCGGAAAACAGCTCACCAATGACGTGGTTGAAAACCTGCTGAGGGAAATATTACAGGAGGAAGGCCGGCACACTATAACCATCGAGGTGATCCAGAAGAAGGTGGCCGAGAAGTTTGACTTACGCATGGCTGATATGACCAGTAAGCGGCGTCCTGAAAATATTGCGTTCCCCAGACAGATTGCCATGTTCCTTTCCCGGCAGCTGACAGAGCATTCCTTAAGCGCGATTGGGGAGGCCTTCGGCGGACGCGATCATGGGACCGTGCTTCATGCGTGCCGGTTGGTGAAGGATAGAATGGAGATAGATGCAAACGTCCGTCAAACGGTGCATTATCTTGAGAAACAACTCCTGCGTTAAGCTGGTCAAATAGGACATCTGAAGTTATTTAATAGGGCTGAGGAAACTCAGCCCTTTTTTGTGTTTGTCACAAATCTGGCCATCCTTTCGATGGCCTGCTCAATTTGCTCGAATCCTGCTGCGAAGCAGCAGCGCAGGAACCCCTCCCCGCAATCTCCGAAGGCATCTCCGGGGACTGCCGCTACATTTTCGGCCTCCAAGAGCCGTGTGGCGAAAGCGTTCGAATCAAGGCCTGTTGATTGCACACTTGGAAAGGCATAGAATGATCCGCGTGGCATATGGCACCGCAGGCCCATTTCGTTAAGCGCATTTACCATAAGGTTGCGGCGTTGCCGATATTCCTCGCGCATTTCCATCATTGGTTCTTTGCCGTTTTGCAATGCTTCAATTGCGGCTTCCTGGCTTACGATGCTGGCACACAGCATCGAGTATTGATGGATCCGTGTCATGGCCGCGATCAAGGGTTCTGGGCCGCAGCCAAAACCTATTCGAAAACCGGTCATGGCGAAGGCCTTGGAAAACCCGTGCAATAATATGGTGCGTTCCTGCATGCCGGGCAGGCTCGCGATGCTCACATGCTCTCCTTCGAAGG
>CAZAIZ010000257.1:0-3200 GCA_964485275.1 uncultured Pedosphaera sp. | reverse complement strand
CGCGTACAACCAAAACAGGTATCGGTGATATCGTAACGGATGAGCGATATGCATTTCTTGGAAGGGCACTCACCATTAATATGTGCCTCAAATTCTTCCCGGAAATATTTTATGCCCGAGACGACCGGGTTGGGTGCAGTTGCTCCTAGCCCGCAGAGGCTGCCGTCGATTGTAATTCCGCCGAGGGATTCCAGTTTCTCCAGGTCACCCTTGCGTCCCTTGCCTACACAGAGTCGGTCGAGGATTTCCTTCATGCGCTTGGTGCCAATCCGGCAATGGGTGCACTTGCCACATGATTCATCCTGGGTGAACTCCATGAAATAACGCGCGATATCCACCATGCAGTCGGTTTCATCAAGTACCACCATGCCTCCGGATCCCATAATGGCGCCAACGGCCTTGATCTCCTCAAAGTCAACTGGGGTATCACACAGGGAAGCGGGTACGCAACCGCCAGAAGGTCCGCCCAAAAGCACACCCTTGAGCTTGCGGTTGTCGGGAATTCCCCCGCCGATGTCATGGACAATCTCCCGGATGGTCATCCCCATGGGCACCTCGATCAATCCACCTCGGTTAACCTTGCCGGCCAGGGCAAAGGTCTTGGTGCCACGGCTTTTTCCTGAACCGTAACTGGAGAACTTTTCTGCGCCATTGCGGATGATCCAGGAAATGGTCGCCAAAGTCTCGACGTTGTTGATTAAAGTCGGTTTCCCCCATAGACCGGACTGTGCCGGAAACGGCGGTCGGAATCGAGGCATGCCTCGTCCGCCCTCAATGGCAGACATCAGCGCGGTTTCCTCGCCGCAGACAAAGGCCCCTGCACCTTCAATCACCCTGAGTTTTAAATTCATCCCGGTACCGAGAATGTCAGTGCCCAGGTAACCGCGTTCCTCGCAGATGGCAATGGCGTTATTGATGCGCTCGGTGGCCAAGGGATATTCAGCTCTGATGTAAAGAAACCCTTCATCAGCACCAACGGCGTGTGCGGCAATAACCATGCCTTCGAGCACACGGAAGGGAAATGATTCCAGGATCATCCGATCCATGAAGGCACCTGGGTCACCCTCGTCGCCATTACAAATGATGTATTTTTTGTCGCCCTCGGCCTTAAGTGCAAATCCCCACTTGGTGCCGGTGGGAAAGCCGGCGCCTCCTCGACCGCGTAAACCACTATCTGAAATTTCAGAGATGACTTCTTCAGGTTTCAGGTGTTTGAGGCATTTTTCCAAAGCCTGAAAACCATCGTGTTTAATATAGTCCTCGATATTAACCGGATTCAGTTGCCCGGCGTGCTCGGTCGTAATACGCACCTGCGGATCCTGATAGCGGTCGTCGGCCCCCGCACGTACATCCTTGTGGAAACGGGTGGGTGGCTTCCAGGATTCATCGGTAAGCAGGTGATCAAGTAATCCGTATACTCTGGCTCCGGCGCGTTTCAGCAGACCTGCTGGTCGGAAATGGTTGAGTAGAATAGAGCGTACCTCCCCCTTTTTCACCCGGCCGTAACGATGCCGGTTTTCGTTATAGACATTTACTTCTACCAGTGGGGCTTGATAGGCATGACCGGTACACCCCACATTTTTGATGCGGGCAGGCAGCTTGAGTTCCTCCACTATTTTCTGTAACTCACGGTATACTTCTCCTGCACCTCCCGCATCGCAGCTGGAGCATATACAAAGGCTTACATCACCCACTGAATCATGTACATCGGGTCCATCTTCACCCTGTTCCCCCTTGTTCTTTTCAGTGGCCAAGAAATCATCCAGAAGTTTGGGAAGGCCCTGAGGCTCTACATTTCCATAGATCACGTCATCGACTTGGACCACCGGCGCCAGCATGCAACACCCCAGACAGGCAACCTTTTCGCAGGTAAATGTGCCATCAGGGTCGGTGTGGTCGCCGGGCTTGATTTTCAGGTGACTACGAAAGGTATCATCCATCAGCGTCCCCCCGCTGACGTGACATGCGGTCCCGACACAGGTTTGAATAACGTGTTTTCCAACCGGGTAATGCCGGAACTGCGAGTAGAAGGTGGAGACTCCGGTAATCGCATCAGGTGTGATATCGGTTGCCTTGGCCAGGTGCTCAAGTGTAGCGGGGGGAAGCCAGTTGTACTTGTTCTGGATGGCCTGCAGGAGCGGTATTAAGTCCTCGGACCTCCGTCCAATTCGTGACACCATGGCATCCACCTCGGCCAGATCCACAGCATCACTCACCGATCTAGCGGAGGCTTCTGCAGCGAGCGTGTTGTCCGAGCTCATAAGCTAATTTTATAGAGATTTTCTGTACCCCGATAATAGATGGTTTTTCCGATGATTACCGGAGTGCAAACTGTGCTTTCACTGAGGATGGGTTGGCCTAGGGACTTAAATTTCTTTTCAGGCGTGAAGATGTGCATTTTCCCGGCTCGATCCATTAGATAAACTTTGTCCCCCACAAGTATCGGGGAGGCATAAAATCCATCATCCGTTTCCTCGAACCATAGTTCAATCAACTCACCATCGGCATCCTTTCCGGTCTTGGCATCAAAACAAACAATGCCTCCTTCGTCCAATCCAGCGAAGAAAAGCCCGCCGGTAACAAGGGGGGTGCAGACACCCGGAACCTGTTCTTCATTTTCCCAGACGATCTCTTGGGTCTTGATATCCAGTGCAGTGATCCTTGCAAAACCACAGCATAAATAGAGTAGACCATCACTATAGACCGGAGTGGGGGCTATCTCGCCTCCTTCAATCCATTCGAATTCCCACAGGACCTTCCCGGTTTTCGGGTCGTAGGATACAACTTTTTCCGCAGCAAGGATGACTTCATCCCTTTCTCCTGTGTTAACCAAAAGCGGGGAAGCCCATGAGGGGCCAAAATCGCGTTTTACTTTCCATTTTTCATCTCCGGTAGTGACGTCGATCCCGGCAACAAAGCTCTCCTTCGGAGACTCTTCCTCCAAATCCTGATCGTATTGGATTAACAGGACATCCTCATGGCAGATGAGTGATGAGGAGTGACCATAAGGGTTTTCCGGGACTCCCAGATTCTTACCCCAGATGCGATTGCCTTCCATGTCGAGGGCCACAAGGTCGCCGGTGGAGAAGATGGCAAAAACCCTAACCCCATCAGTAGTCATGGTGGAGGCGGCATAGCCGGTGTCACTACTAACTTTGGGAGCTACTGCGGGTGAACCGGGTATGCCTGCCACTTTGTGT
>CAZAIZ010000256.1:0-3206 GCA_964485275.1 uncultured Pedosphaera sp. | reverse complement strand
TCCGCGCTACTCATGAATATCACCCAGGGCAAATGCTATTGTCCAAATGAATACGTCTTGATATTGAAGGAGCTGGGGTTTGACGTTGGCCCTTATCAGGACACCATCGCTGATCGCGGATTTATGACGGCAACCAAACGCTAAGCCAGTCCTTGCCTATTTAAGGGGTCATTGCCAAAATGATGACCTTATGCGTTCCTTACTACTTCTCACAGCGCTTGCAGTTCAATCTGTTTTTGGGACAGAAAATCGCCAGATAAAATTCTCCGGAAACCAGGCTTTCACTACCCAGCAATTGCGACAGGCACTGAATGCATCTGAAGACTACGCTTTTGTTTCGCATCCACTTGCCACCAAGGAGGAATTCCAGAAAAACTTGGCACATCTGCTTCAAGTCGCTTATGCCGATCGTGGTTATGTGGATACACAAGTAATTGTTACTCCATTAACCCCCGGCAAATGGAATGTGCGGATTAAGGAGGGCCAGCAATTCACCTGTGGCAAAGTCATTGTCCCCTCAAAGAGCAACCCAATAGCCCAAGAGTTAGTAGTTTTCCTCTCCAAATCCATTGAAGGCTATGACCCAACGACTGACAACCCAAACGACGCTGCTCCACTGGACCAATTTTACCAACCAACAGACTGGGTCGCCGGCCAACCCGCCCGACTGACCCAAACAAGACTTGAAGCCCTGGGTTGGAACGCCCGGTTGTTTTGTTTCCTTAAAGGCTATACCAAGGCCAAGGCAATCCTCCTTCCGAAACCACGTAAGAATGGCACCATCGACATGGAGATTCTAATGAACCTAGGCAAAAAACAATTTGGGCCAGACGAGAAACCGGCAGTTTTAAAGCTGAGCCACGTCCGGGTACATGGATCAGCTGCAAACAAGCCTGAAGATTATCTTAAATTTTTAGGGCTGCGCTCCGGAATGCCAATCACCCAGACAATGTGTCAGGATTTCCAGAAAAAACTGTGGAACTCCGGAAGGTTTTTGGCGGTGGATGTTTTCTGGCGAAAAATTGAAGAAAAAGAATCTGTGGGCATAGATATCCATGTGACTGAATGCCCCAATGTACCTCTCTTAACTGAGGCACTTCCCGAACACACCAAACAGGCACTAGCCATTTACCGTTCATTAATGGCAACCAAATTTAACGAAGGACAACAAGAATGGGCGATGAGGCTCATAGTCGACGCATTCAAAGCAGACGATTTGCCAAAGTGGAAAGCTCTATTGGGTGGCAACAGAGGCCAATTATACGCAGTTTTTGACGCTAACAAAGGCATGGGCATAACAACCAGTAGCGCCAGCGGAAATGAACCTGAAGCCTTGCTGTGGGGGGCCGTTTCACAAACTGGCAAGAAAACTGGGATCTTTTTGTCAGGGGAAAAGGTACAGTGGGTAGCACCGGATAGAGGGAAGTCTGCTGGAGCTATTATCAACCTCTCTCTCACCCCTGTTGAAGAAGGAACAGGCCCTTCATCAGGCCAAGTTGGTAAGTTTAATATCGGGGGAGGCTTTAGCACAAACCAATCTGTACCACTAAAATTTAATATTAATTTCCCGCCAGCGACGATTCTGGCCATACTTCATAGTGGAAAATTTCGAAACAAAATGGATATGAGTGATATAAAATCCAAAACAACCACTTCAGATAAAGGCATTATCTTCAATCACTTCACCCTTACACTAACCGATCAGTCAGACCCAAAGCCAATCGCCATTCCTATCCAGGCCAAAACCCGCAGAGACGCACGGGACAATTTACTATCATTGCAAATAGAGACGGAGGTTCGAGGTGTGAAATTTAACTTCAAGCTTTCCCCTTCACAGAATGCATTGAACGAATTGACCAATCGGTTAACCCAAGAAACCAAAACGCACTTTAACCAATACAAGAGCGATCATGGATTCAGCACTTTATTTGGTTTTCTTGGCACCCATGCAGCACCTCTGATTTACAAAAATGTAACCCGCTTTGAAGACAAAGACGCAACACTCAGCCTTCTGGGCCGTGCCAAACTAGAGGCTCAAGTGCAGCTATTTAAAACCTTTGGACCACAACTACAAAAGGCCCTGGAACCCTTTGATAAACTTACACCAAATTCACCGGGCCCATTTGAAATTCGACGGGGGATTTTCATGGATCAACTTGTAACATCCAAAATCACCGTAGATGGGAATACCAAACAGATTCCTTTGGGAGAAGGTCGGTGGTCTATCTCCAGCCCACATGGTGACAGGGAATTTGATTTTCAAATGCGCGAGCGGACAATTGACGAATCCTCTCTTTCACTGCCGTCCCTCTTATCCACTGCAATTATTTTTTCTGGGCCTATCCTCGCGGATAACGCATGGCCCAAGATCATTAATAGGGAGTATAATTTAATTCAGATTCACTCAGCCCAATATACTGAAGCAGCGTTACTACAAATGGTGGAAACCGGAAAAGTCGGCCCCATTGCATGTCTGGTCGCGGCGAATCTTTTGAATTCAATGGACTTACCCGGCGGCATGCGATGCGCCAAGGCGGGTTTGGAGCGACTAAACGAGAAAGGGATGCGCCTTGATAAGCAACCCTTTACTGACCCCAACTCGCCCATGATTCACGCTACCGATCGTTTTCTGGAAACTGCGAACCCTATCCTGGTGAAAAAGATTGTGGATGAAATTTACGTTGAGCTATTGGGGCAAAATCAAAAGGCCGAGTTACTCAAGCGACTCGCGGCCAATGAAAAAATCAAGCCGGTCGAAATTCTCGGGCCGGTTATTGCTAATACGTGGAAACAACTGATTCCCACTATTGCCAATGAACTTCAAATGGCCCAATTCGGATCGTTAAGACACATTCGCGCTTCCGCAAGCCGTGGCGAGGCAGAGTATCAGTTCATCCTCGGCATCATGTATTTTCAGGGCCGGGGTCTCTCAGTGGATCTGGTCGAGGCCTTTGCCTGGGCATCCCACTCGGCTCGAAAGAACTATCCTAATGCTGCCAACCTCCGAAACGCCATCATGAAACAAATGACTCCAGAAGAGATACTCCGCGGCATGAAGCGCAGTTCGGAAATTAAATAGAGAATCCATAATCTCGATGAGACACGCTGTATAAAGGCGTTACAACAGTAGCCTAAGACATAATGGATCCAGCCCTCGGCGCATTCCTGGCATTCCTGCCCATCCTGGTAGCAGCCCTATTCCTTGT
>CAZAIZ010000255.1:0-3207 GCA_964485275.1 uncultured Pedosphaera sp. | reverse complement strand
GAACCTACAACCCTGCGGTTAACAGCCGCATGCTCTACCATTGAGCTACTCTGGAACTCTTTCTAAGAGGCGGCGAAGCTAACTGAAAAACCCTGCTTTCGTCAAATCGATTAACCATCCTCAGTCCCGCTGGCATTTCGGGCAAAAATAGGTGCTGCGGGATGCCTGCACAATTTTGCGTATCAGCACCCCGCACCTTTCACAGGGCTCTCCTTGCCAGTCATATACCATTAAAGGTTCCCCATAATCTTCCTCCTCATCCTGACTGCCATAATAAAACAAACCATCCCCCTCTCCTTGCCCCGTGAAATCCAGCGGCACCGTGCTGCCAGATTCTATTGCCTCAGACATAACTTCTACAATCGATTGCGCCAGGGCATCGCATTGCGAGCGGGTTAACCTTCGCGACATCTTACGCGGGGAAATCTGTGCCCGCCACAGGGCTTCACTGGCATAGATGTTTCCCACTCCGGCCAGTAAAGCCTGATCCAGCAGTTTGGGTTTAATCGCCTGTTTGCAGCGCCTCAAGGCCGCATGCAAGGCTTCCCCGTTAAAATCCTCGCTCAAGGGTTCAGGCCCCAGAGAATCCAAGGATGCCGTATCAAGAGTTAAACGCCCGAAATATCGTGTGTCTTCAAAAACAAAAACTCCACGGCCCAGCCGGAAACTCACTGCCGCGTGCTTGGGCAGCTCCTCCCTTGCCGACTGCACATACATGCGACCGGTCATCCCCAGGTGCCCCAGCATTAAAAAGGTTTCATCCCCGCTCTTTTGAAGCTCAAAGAGCAGGTACTTGGCCCTTCGCCGCAGGCCAATAATTTTTGCCCCTTCCAGAGCCTGGGACATTCTGGAAGGTGAAATCGGCCTTACGCTTTTGGGCCGATGTACAGATACCTTCCCTATTCTTTTACCGACCACCAAAGGCTTGAGATAACGCACTAGAATTTCGACCTCGGGCAACTCGGGCATCGGGCGATTCTAGCGGGATTTACGCGCAGGAGCAAACGCGTTGGGTTGATGGCGGATCTCATTGACCCGCCCCTCTTCAAGCAAAACCTCCACGATATCATAACGAACCGGGATATCTGAACGCTCAAGCAAACGAAGATAGTCGCGGGCCGTCGCAGCAATTCTGCGTTGTTTATCCGGGTTGACCGCAGCAGCAGGCCGTCGCCACGCCTCAGAAGAACGCGTTTTTACCTCCACAAAAACAAGAATCTCCTTGTCCCGAAAGACCAGATCAATCTCACCCTTTTCCCCCTTAAAGTTGGCGTACAGGAACTTGAGACCCTCTTTCTTCAAATAACGTTTGGCCGCCCGTTCGCCCAGCCGACCCCGTCGAAGATGCTCTGGCTCATCACGTCGAAACCAGTCAAAAAAACCATCACCCCAAACCATACCTAAACGCTATAGTTGCCTGATAACCGGGCAAGCAAATTTATATCAACTGAAAAGTTCAGTTTGGGTATTGCTCAAGGGCGCAAAGCTCATCCGGTGGATCGGGCAGGCCCCGAGCTTTTCAATCGCCGACAGATGTGCCCTGGTCCCGTAACCCTTGTGCCCGGCAAAACCGTATCCGGGATATTCTTGGTCATATTCAATCATCAACCGATCCCGCGTGACCTTGGCCAGAATGCTCGCTGCAGCTATCACATAACTCTTTCCATCCCCCTTGACGATTGCCGTTTGCGGCACCTTCAAGAACCCCGCCGGCCGGCCATCGACTAGTGCATGTTGAACAGGGGGGATAATTTTAGCCAAGGCATCATTCATCGCCTGATGGGTTGCCTGAAGAATATTAACCTCGTCAATCAAAGACGCATCTACCACCCCGATGCTACATTCAATGGACTCGTCCGAATCAATAATCTCAAAGAGTTCCTCGCGGACCTTTTCATTAAGTTGCTTGGAGTCGTTCAATCGCCGGAGGGATTCAGGAACTCCCTCAATAATCCATGATTCAGGCATCACGACTGCTGCGGCCACAACCGGCCCGGCCAAAGGCCCCCGCCCGGCCTCGTCCACACCCGCCAAGCGAGTTAGCCCTCGGGCGACGTGTTCGTGTTCATACTGAAGGCGGTCAACACTGCTCACTGGAATTGTTTTGCCAGTCCCAAACAAAAAACGCGAGGCCTGAAAACCTCGCGCCCCAGAATATTACCTGTAATTTAGCGAATCGGCTCCACCTTGTCCGGATCGCGGTCCCTATCCTCCCGCACCAATGTAGCGCGTTTGCCAATGCGATCCCGGAGGTAATTAAGCTTGGCCCGACGTACTTTACCCGCACGCTCCACCTCCACCTTTTGAACGTTGGGACTGTTTACCGGGAATATCTTCTCCACACCCTCGCCATAACTGATTCGACGTACTGTAAAGGTCGCATTGAGGCCTCGACCCCGTATCTTGAGGACGATTCCCTGAAATATCTGGGTGCGCTCCTTGCCCCCCTCCTTAACCTTGATGTGAACCTTAACGATATCACCCACCCTGAATTTTAGTGGCTCAGCACGAAGCTGTTCGGATTCAATTTTATCAAATAATGCCTGGCTCATGTTTTTTCCCGTCTTTTAAATCGTTGCTATCTTCTTTCAATAAATCCGGCCGCCGGTCGCAGGTCCGGCTTTCGGCCTGTTTACTTCTCCATGCTTCCACTGCGCCATGGTCGCCACCAAGCAATACCTCAGGAACCTTCATGCCGCGAAAATCCGCCGGTCGCGTGTATTGCGGATATTCCAGCGTGTTTCCACTGAAACTTTCTTCCAAACTGCTTTCATCATCTCCCAAAACACCGGGCAATAACCGCGTGACTGCATCAATTACCACCATCGCGGGCAGCGCCCCATTGGTGAGCACATAATCACCGATGCTCACCTCGTGACGTACCCATGAACGCACCCGTTCATCAAACCCCTCATAACTTCCACACAGCAGCAGCAGGTGTTCGTAACCGGCAAACTCCCGTGCCTTGGCCTGCATAAACGGCTCACCCTGGGGAGTCATCATAACCACCTGGGTAGATTCTCTCTTCAGTTCCTCTATTGCTTCAAAGATCGGTTCGGGCTTAAGGACCATCCCAGGGCCTCCGCCGTAGGGTTCGTCGTCCACCTTTCGGTGCCGATCATGGGTCCAGTCCCTCAAATTATGTATCGCCAACTCGAGCCGGCCGCTTTCCTGCGCTCGACGCAGAATGCTTTCATCCATTGGCCC
>CAZAIZ010000254.1:0-3215 GCA_964485275.1 uncultured Pedosphaera sp. | reverse complement strand
CCGCTTTCGTGCAGGGCTCCGGCGTGGTACATGGCTTTTGCGTAACCGGGAATGATTATTTTCTCTTTCGTCTCCAGATTATCAACATCCATCTCCGGATTCAGGGCACTCATATCCCGGATCATGACGCCATAGCGATCGGCGATGTCGATAATGGTTTGGTTTGGCTCTACGATGTGGTTGGTTTGGGTGGCGGCCGCTTCGTACCAGAAAAGGGCTTTCTTCAAATCTTTCTCCACCTCGAAGCCTTCCTGAAAAGCCAGGCCTTTTTCGAACTGACTGACCCGGTTGCCCCAATCAGCACTAATATCCCTGTGGGGCGTAAAGGAAGGATCACCACAAGCCACACCCCACGCGAGCATCAAACCCAGCCCCATATCCCTTGGCCTCATGTCTTGCATCTTAACCGATCGGGGCTCTTGCGGCAAGATTTCACCGGGCAAGAGCATGGGCTACGGGCTTTCGCATTTCACTGACAGAAAACAGTCAGTCTCCACGTACCATAGGGAGAACTTAATGGTGCTGAGAAATTATGAAGCGACTTACACTACTCATGATTGTCTTGGGGCTTGTCCCAAGTTGCCCGATTTTTGGTGCAAACGGCTCTTCCACCTGTCTGCATCAGTGGTGGCCCCATAGCAAAGTCCTTCAAAAGGGTTTTACAACCCAGAAGATCCCCGGGTTTTCCTGTCAGTTCTGTGCGAAATTTCTCACCTCTTTACCTTTACAATCGATTCAGATTCAGAAGAAGTCTTTAACCGAGGAGATCCTTGAGAAGGCGATTCGTAAGCACCTCTGGAAACCCACAAGCACACTTACCATGGCGGATTTTGCGGCGGTGAAGTGGTTGGTTCTCAGTCACAATAATCTGACCGATGTGACGGGGCTGGATAAGCTCACGCAGTTAAAGGTGCTGTATCTCCATAACAATCAATTGATGAATGTAAAGGGGTTGGAGAAGCTTACGACGTTAGAGACGCTGTGGCTCGGTAAGAATAATCTGACCGATGTGGATGGTCTAGAGAACCTCACGGAATTAAAGGTGTTGTTTCTCAATCACAATAAACTGATCGATGTAAAGGGACTGGAGAAGTGCAAGAAGTTAGAGTGGCTACGTCTCGATGGTAACCCCGAACTCACCAAGGCTCAGATTGACCAGCTGAGAGTGGCGTTGCCGTGGTGGTGCAAAATAATCAGCAACCCCACGAAGTAATCATTCCTGCCCGTGAAAAATCCTTGAGGGTTTGGTTTATCTCCAATGGACAATACATACTTGCGGTTTCTATATAATTGACTAGCCTTGGTGGAGCCTTCCCCAGCCTATGCAAACTCCATCATTCCTTTCCCGGGCGACCGGTACACTGACAAATCCCCTTTCCAAGGCAGTTGATTCAATGCGCGAGGTGGTGGCGCATCACGCCGGCGAATCCGATGAGCAGAAGTTGCTCGAGAACATGCTGCAGCTCTTTGTTTTGGTGCTAAGGGCTGATGGATCAGTTTCCTCCATGGAACAACAGGCGGTCACAACGCTGGTTCGTGATAACTACGGCGAAGCGGCATCAAACAAGCTCCAGCAGATGCTGGCGGAGGAAAAGGAGCCCGATTTGAAGGCGGTTTGTGCAGGGTTAAGCTGTCTCACAGACGAGGAAAAGGAGACACTCCTCCGCGCTTTATTTATCTCTTCCTTTGCGGACAACGAGTTTGCCCAGCCTGAGGAGGAATGCCTCCGTAAGATCGCGAATGAGTTGGGGATATCAGAGGAGGTTTTTAAACGTGAGGAAACTGGAGCACTGGAGGAACACAACCGCCGGATGAAACTCATGCGCAGTAGTGCTGGCCTCATTGCCTCAGTGGTGGTGATTGGGGTTTTTGTGCTGACAGCCACCTTTCTTAAAGCCGTGCTTTTCGGTTTGATTCTCGCTTATTTTTTTCTGCCTCTTCAACAGCGGTACACCCAAAGTTTCCTGGAGGGTGGATTGATCGCCAGCCTCTTTAATCTGGCGAAGCTGTTATTTGTAAAGCCGGTGGTGTTTGTGATGGATGCGGTCAGTGGATTATTCCGAAAGCAGGCCAAGCCAGAACCTCCACCAGAAACCGAGGAGGAAAAGACAAAGGTGGCCATCGGCCGGGCATGTAATGCGACCGTTCTCACGGTGGCCCTGAGTTTGGTGCTGATCCTGGGGGGATTGGGGGTGGTGACGGTAAGTGTGCGTCCTGAAAAAATAGATCCTGCCCAAGTGCGTGCGCAAATGATTAAGCTGACTGAAAAGGCCGAACGTGTGGATTTTCTCAAGAAGGATGTGAAGAAACTTCAGACACAACTAAGAGACAAGGACGTATTCAATAAATGGAAGGCCCAAGTCATGAATCGAATTGGTTCGGATGAAGATACCAAGCGATCGGTTATGGGTGGGGTTTCCAAGGCATTGGGGGTTGTGTTTTCAGTTTTGGGTGCGATCGGAAATTTAGCCCTAAACACTCTACTGGCGATTTTCTTTTTTTCTTTTTTTCTGGGTAAAATGGCGACTTATCATCGCAAACAAGGGGAGGACGTAAAGGAGGGGGATTATTTGGTGCAAAGTTTATTTCAAACCTCTTGGCTGCCGACCACTAGTGAGGAAACACTGCGCAGTGCCGCTGAGGTCATCAATGAAGTATTGTTAAAGCTCAAGACATGGGTGCGGGGTTACCTTTGGATTATCATCATTGAAACGGTTATCTATATTACTGTCTTTCTTCTGCTGGGGGTGCCCTACGCGGTTCCCTTGGGCATGCTGGCAGGACTGACGGTGCTTCTGCCTTTTCTGGGGCCAATGATCAGCGCGGCATTGACTCTCGGAACCTGTGTGGTGACTGGGCACGCGGATCTTACGTTGTTGGGCCTTATCGTTGGCACCTACGTGATTATGAATGGCGTGATTGAGCAACTTTTCCTCTACCCGGCTTTCGTCGGGGAGGCACTGGGGCTCAATGTGCTGGAAACAATGATCGTGGTTCTATTGGGCGGTCTTTTTGCCGGTCTGGCAGGAATGATCTTTGCGGTTCCTGTAGCAAGTGTTTTGAAATTCATTATCCCGCGACTCTACCAAAGCCTGCGGGGGGGCGATGAACTTTCCCTTCCTGAGGGGGAAACGGCTGCGGCACCTGGAAATGTCCAGTAGGAAGCTACTTCGAGATTTTGTATACCTTGGTATTACTGCGTAGATACAATGCTC
>CAZAIZ010000253.1:0-3222 GCA_964485275.1 uncultured Pedosphaera sp. | reverse complement strand
GCTGGTGGCGTTCTTCAATTCAGGCTGCGGTCGGTTGTTATATTTTTTAACCTCTTTTTTGAGAACACCGATTGCCTTGCGTAGTTGAGTGTCCCTGCCTGCAGGTAACTCTCCGGGTTTAGGCCAAAGAACATAATGTGGGACTGCACCGTGTAATTCCATATCTTCTCCGGTCCCCATTAGATACCAGCCCCGGAAGGGCATCCGCAGGAAGCCCATATCCATAATACTGCGGCCACCGGTACTGATGACCCCTCCTGCTGTAGGCACGCCTACAACCTTACCTCGTTTGAGGTGCTTGATGGCATGGCTAAATATTTCTGCATTACTGTAGCTATTCTGATTGCAGAGTACGACAATGGGTTTGTGCCAGGAGGCGTATACCTTGCGGTCCTGCGGGTAGCCTCGTCCACCACCTCTGGGAACTGTAATGGCGTGTTGCGGTTGTGTTAGAATAGTAAGCAAATGATCAGTGGTTGAGCCGCCGCCATTTTCGCGTACATCAATGATGATTCCATCCTTGCCTGCACCAACTGAGTAAAGTTCCTCTTCAAAACGGAAGAAGCTCGTCATGTTCATCCCGGCAATGTGCATGTATCCCAATTTGCCTTCAGATAACTTGGATACCTCAGCCCGGTTAAATTGGATCCACTTCTCATAAAGGCGGCTGCGAGCTGAAGAGAAGGAGGTGGGGCGCAAGGTGACTTCACGAACCTGTTTTTTGCGGCGGTTACCTGATTGCACCTTTAGAGCTATATCCCGATCAGGTCGTCCTGTAAGCAGTGAGGTTAAGTCAGATTCGAGGCTTACTTTTTTTCCATCGATATGAGTGATAATTTCATTAGGTTTAATACGGCTGGTTTCCAGATCAGCAGGTCCTTTGGGGATGATATCGCGCACCTTTAATCCCGGCCCTTTATGGTTTGCTACAAAACGTACGCCGAGGTGAACGGTGGTGTCTGTCCAGCCTGGTTTGGAGGCAGTCGGTGCAATTTCCGGCCCACGGTAGGAAAAGCCGAGATGGGAGCCATTGAGTTCCCCAAGCATCATGTTAATGAGTAGTCCCAGTGTGTAACCATCTGTGGAGGCGGCAGCCATGGGGGCATATTTTTTTCGTACCGCATTCCAATTGCGGTTGCCCATTGCCGGGTCATACCAGTGATCGCGCATGGAGCGCCAGCAGAGGTCAAAAGCAGCATGGTAACTTTTTCCAAGATCAATTTCCTGTTTGGCACTGAAACTATAGGAGGTTGGTTTCCCTGTTGAACTCATGGTTGCGGGGATTCCACTTGCCAGCCAACGGATATTGGAACCCACCCAGCGAGCTTTACTACCGGAAATTGATGTTAAGAGCGTGGGTTTTAAACCGTCAGGAAAGGAGACGGCAAAAGTTCCCCGTTTGCCGTCAATATTTGCACTGAAAGCCAATTTTTTGGAATCAGGAGACCAGAGCAGACTGGATTCGCTGCTATCAGGGATGGAAATGCTGCGTATCCGATCATGGATTCCTTCAAAGTCTATTTTAAGTGCGGGCTTCTTTGGGGGGGCGACTGGAGGCTTTGGTTTGGATTCAGGTTTTTCCGGCTTGGGCTTGTCTTCTTTTTTGGGGTCTGGTTTAACCGGTTTTTCTGGGGTTGGAGGTATGGCTGGCTTGGGTGGTCGCCCTTTCTGCATTTTTTCCAAAGCCTTTGCCAGTTTACGTGTACGGCTATTTTTTTGGTCATCTTCGGCCCTGAGATAGACATAAAAGATGTCCACCTCCTGGTCCCTCCTGCGTCCGGTGAAGGCGATGACCTTGCCATCTGGGGACCAGCGTGGGCTGTACTCATTATCTGGGTGGCGCGATAGGTTGAAAGGTTCTCTACTGCCGTCAATGGGGCGTATCCAGATATCACGGTTAAAGTCATTGTTTGAAACGGCATAGACAATCCACTTTCCATCGGGACTCCAGTCGTATTGAGAGGAATTCCAGCTTTTAAAAAGGCGTTTGGTTTTTTGAGTTTTGACATCCATCACCCAGAAATCTCCACGATCCTTGAAATAACCAAAAGTGCCACCATCTGGGCTTAGGGATAATCCATATTCCGTTGAGGCATCATTGGTGAGACGTTTGGTTTTGAACGATTTATTTTGCCACCAGTATTTCTTTGTGTCTGCTCTTTCAACCAGCCAAAGGTCTTCCTGCCCGCCTTGGCTGCCAAGAAAGATCAGTTGATTGCCGTCTTTGGACCAGATGGGCTCGCTTTCCTCTTCAGGCGTATTGGTTATTTGGATGGGTTCGCGTAATTCGGTGTCCATGACCCAAACATCTCCACCTGCAATAAAGGCGATCTCTAGGCTGTCCTTGCTAAAAGCTACATCCGTTGCCTTGTTTAAAACACGTCTCTGTGTTTTAGCGATGGAAACATCACCCGGTGCCCAAAGATTAATCTTAATAGGTTTCTCCGCTTTGCCGGTTTTAAGTTGGTAGAAATCAAAGAGATGACGGAAGGCAATGACCGATCCGTCTCGTGAAATGGTAGGGAAGACTACACTATCATCCTTGAACTTTGTGATTTGCCGATCTTTTTTTGTCGCCAACTCATACTCACGCAAATTCAGGACTCCGTTAGGCGCTCCGATATAATAAAATCCTTTCCCGTCGGGTTTCCAGAGTGGCCAGCGCGAATCTGTACTGCCCAAGATTTTTGTGTGTTTATTGTTCTCCGAATTCCACAACCAAATCTGGGATGTGCGGCTGCCGGTATAACCCTTGCGCCACCACCTTTCGCCTTCACGATTGTACAGCACTTGTTTTCCATCCGGCGAAACGCTGGGGTATTGACCGTAATCATCAAATAAAACCCGTTCAGCATTTTGCTTTCCACCAGATTGAATAATTGAAAATCGTTCTCCACGTCTCCAAAAGTGGTCACGAGTGATGCTGGTCAGCAGGCTTTTGCCATCAGGCATCCATTCCTCAAGGATAAACCCTTCAGTGTGCAGGGTAAGCTTCCTGGGAGCTCCGCCCCATGCAGGCATTACCCACACCTGTTGGCCGCCTTCTCGTTCACTGACAAAAGCAATGTGTTTTCCGTCCGGCGACCAAGCGGGTTGACGATCGATGGCCGGGTGCCTTGTGAGTTGTCGGGCCCCTCCGCCTTCAACTGGCGCTGTCCACACGTCTCCTCTCCAGAAAAATGCGATCTGTTTTCCGTCGGGCGAAAGGGTAAGGTCAGACGC
>CAZAIZ010000252.1:0-3232 GCA_964485275.1 uncultured Pedosphaera sp. | reverse complement strand
CTGAAGAGGGAAAATTAATATGGGGATTTCCGATCGGGACTACATGCGAGCTTCGTGTTCGTACAATTGTACCTGCAGCCAATGTCGGCCTCGCCGGAAAAAGAAAATATCATTTCAAATGGATTCTGGGTCAAAGAAAACCAGCAAAGCCCAAAGAAAGCCAAAGCCGGAACAGCAAGCTCCAGCAACTGCCTCACAGGCCCCTCAAAAAAGTAAGCACAAAACTACTCCTTCATCTGCCCTAGAAATTTTTGCATCTTGGTGGCATGAATCAAGAGTTGTTGCCTTCTTTTCACCAGCGCGATGGCTCCTAGCTTCTCTCGGTGCGGGATTGTTCTATTTGGCGGTGTGGCATCACCCCGAAATGGTGGAGCAGTTTCCTTTGATGGGAAAGGAGGTTGTGGGGACTATCCGTATTGAGATCATCTTATTTGGCATAATTCTTCTCCTTATTGGTTTATTTGCAGAAAACAACAAAGTTAGAATAACTTCTGTTATTATGCTCAGCTTATTTTTGACTGTTGGGTCGGGAGCTTGGCGTGGAGTCGTTTATCTTAAAGATAGCGAGTGGTTTGCGAGCAAGTTTGACACATTAGTCACAGAGCATGTGGAATTACGGGAGAACTCCAACTCCTTTCCCTTCCATGAAAAAACTATTGCCGCTAAGCCTACAGAAACCCCCATTGATCAGCCTGTCTCCACTCTGAAGATAGATTATATGCCCAGCGCAAACGCTCGGGGGCTAGTAGCCATTCCAGCACCGAAGGTTCTTTCTGTGCAACCCATTGAGGCTAAGGTTCTACCGGGCAGGAAAAGCACCGATCCTGGCGACTCACATTGGAAATCTACTGATGGAATCAATGATGAAGATCGTATCGGAAACCTTGGAATTGCAAGCCTCTGGTGTCAGAACAGTTATTACAATGATGGCAAGTATAACGACAACAACTGGAAGGTTGTGCGAGGTGTTCTTAAAGCGAACGCCATGGAGCTTGATACCTATACCATTCATCCGGCAGATCACAATGCGACTGAATGGACAGCGAGCAAACACGCTCTTTTTCACCGATTTAAGGAAAAACAGGACTATATGGTCTATGAACTAAACGAATTAGGTGCCCGACCGGTTGCTAATGTTGAAGCCAGAAAAGTGAAACCAGGCCAGTTCGTACGTCTTGGAACGCTTCATTGCAACGGGTTTACGAAGCCTCACACCTTTGTCATTGTGCCTGCATCAATCAAGTTATCCACCCTTCATACTGTTGGGGAAAAGGTCACTGGAGGGATGTTTGGCAAGACGCCGATGGGACATCATGTAAAGTTGGTCTTCACTGTCAATGATACCCCCTATGATACTCAGATGACCTACACGGCCGGTCCGGCTGACCGGGATAATCGTTACGGCCAGAACCGACGGTTTTTCCCCGTTTCCGACGCCGATCAAGCTGGTGTAATCTGGCAGGCTCCGGCCAATGGTAAGCTGTATGTATCCTGGTTCGCCAAGAACTTTGACAGCATCAAGACAGCTCTCTTGCCACACGACGAAAAAGCAGCCCTTGCATCGGCGACCAGCGATGGCAAAGGGACGCTATATTATGTCATGATTGGCGAGACTAGCAAGGTGCCCGCAGGCACCAGAGACGTCCGGCTATACCGCACCAACCGCGATGGCAGCAAACATCAAGTTAAAGCCCAAGACGCGAAAAAAACCAATGGGGGGGGGCTAAATGTGTGGAAATTCGGCACCGCCAAGAATATGGACAATGACTCCGCATTACAATATTCCGACGGCAAGCTGGGTATGATCCTCGCTCGGCGAATGCACTTGTCTGATGATGGACTAAATCATCAAGGAGCGATTGCGGTGGTATTCGACGCCGAGAAGTTAACAGTAATCAAAAATCATGGTCAGACATCGGGCCACTCCTTCGAGACTTTCCTAACCATTGCGCAAGACAGTCGCTTCCTGGGCGTCGATCTCGGTGACAACTATCCACGTGGAGTCAACCTGCACCGGTTTGATAGTAAGAAACTGCTATCACGAGTTGTCCATACCTATAAGACCAAACACGGCGAAGAGGCCAAAAACCCGGCCGGAAAGATCTTCCCGCCCTTCAATCAGCCCCTAGCCAGAAAGCGCCTGTTCCAATGGTCGAACGACAACAACAACTACACCGAGATCGGTGGGGTTGTTGAGAGCACCAAAGGTTTTGCGGTGGTCTTTAGCAGCGAGAATCATAAGCTCGACAACGCAAAGGCAGTATCGGAGCATAATGGGCCGCGAAACCTAGGCTTGGTGCTGGTACGCAAGGACTTTGAAAATGCCGCAAAGGGCGAAAGTTCAGGGGTAATCACCGATGATCTGGTGCTCAGCAAGGGTGATGTTGTAACCGGTGGTTATTACAGCTTTAGAGGTAAGTGGATGCCGCAACGCACCGCCGGGGTTCATTGGTTGACAGACTATTCCAGTAAAGGCGAGAACGCTTCGCGTGTAAAAGTTGCACCACGTGCTGATGGCAAGATCGCGGTATTTTGGGAGCAATGGTCGGGCACAAGCTACAAGAATACCTTTGGCATGGTAATCAATGCGGACGGCACTATCGCAGTTCAGCCTGTACCGCTAAAACTCCGCTTGGGACGGCGAGATGACCCATTTGTTCACGATGACAAGATCATCCATGTCTCGGGTAATGAAACGTCGAAGACACTCACCTTGGATACCTTTATCACGCCTTAAAGATTTATCGGGAAAATGAAACCAAATCCCAATGAGATTTAGTGGGAATGGACGTGACGTGGGTTCGATTTCCAAAACACATCCTCTGAATCGATATGGTTTAAGGGATAATCTTTAACTTATCCTCAAGGCTCAATTTCAGAAAAGTATTGTGGAATTCATCCAGCAGGTCCTTCGATGAAAATCCGAAATTCTTCGCAAAAGATCCCTCAAATCCTTTTGTGTTGAGATCCTTATAAAACTTTACCCGATAAGCCTCCTCGCTGGATTTACTGATAGTAAAGGCAATGAACCAAGATCCGAGATCATAGGCTATTCTTGCTCTTTTGCCGTAAGGAATTTCCTGAATGCTTTCACCATCCTTAAGATCCTTTAATGACCTTAGTTTCCGTTTCATCTTTTCCTTCAGATAACCTGCTCTGACTCCCTTTTGCCTGGAGTAGAGTAGCTGGGCCATGTATTCAGCGCCGCCTTCTCCCCACCAGGGGTTCTTCT
>CAZAIZ010000251.1:0-3250 GCA_964485275.1 uncultured Pedosphaera sp. | reverse complement strand
CAGCAGCCTGTTTTCGGGGAGCGAAATCGGAACACCGTTTGCTGCCGGGGAACATTTTATGAGGATTGCATCTTTTGGTGGGATCGAAAGCAATTCGCAGATATTGCATGGCGTCCAGATCATCCTTGGAGAACTGTCGTTTCATGAAGTCTATCTTTTCTGCGCCGATGCCGTGTTCTCCGCTAACGCTGCCACCCATCTCGATGCATTTATTCAAGATGTCCTCACCGGCTCTCAATGCTTGGTTAACCTCACCGTCTTTTCGTTCGTCAAATAGAATCAATGGATGAATATTCCCATCTCCTGCGTGAAAAACATTGGGAATTTTTAAGTTGTATTTCTCACCTGTTGCTTTGATGAATCGCATTATCTCAGGAACCTTGCTGCGGGGGACAACCCCGTCTTGGGTGAGATAATTAGGGCTAATTCGTCCGACTGCTCCAAAAGCTCTTTTGCGACATTTCCAGATTGCTGCACGTTCTGCCTCATCTTTTGCCACTCTAACCTCCCTGGCCTCATTATGTTTGCAGATGGTTTCGATGGTCTGCCCTTGGGTTTCTATGCCGCCAACAAGGCCGTCGAGTTCCACTATCAGAATGGCTCCTGCATCCAGCGGGAAGCCAAAGTGATATGCTTCCTCTACCGCACGGGTTATTAGCTGATCCATCATTTCCAGTGCGGCCGGGATAATTCCTGCTGCAATGATATCACTTACAGTTTGGCTTGCGGCATCAACACTGTCGAATACGCCTAGGTACGTTTTGAAAGAGGAGGGCTTTCTGGTTAAGCGAACCAACACTCTGGTGATAACCCCGAACATTCCTTCGCAGCCAATTGCTGCACCTCGCAAATCAAATCCATCGACTTCCTCGCCTCCTTCAGGCCTTGTTCCGAGCCACTCTATTGAACCGTCAGGTAAGACGATTTCATAACCCAGTATATGGTTGGTTGTAACCCCGTTTTTAAGCGTGTGTGGCCCCCCGGCATTTGTTGCAACATTGCCACCGATAGTGCAGGCCGACTGGCTTGAGGGGTCAGGGGCAAAAAAGAGGTCGAATTTATGAGCCTCCTGCGTGATCCAGGAATTAACGCACCCCGCCTCAACCAAAGCCCGTCGGTTACCCTCATCAAGACGTAGAATCCTGTTCATGCGCGTTAAGACAATCATTACTCCCCCCTCTACGGCCAGCACCGTACCACTCAGGCTCGTTCCTGCTCCGCGAGGGATGATGGGTAATTCATTCTCAGCACATAAACGAACTACAGCCACAACCTCTTCGGTGTTTTTTGGGAGTACGACAGCGGTGGGGGTTTTTTTTTGGAGCGTATAAGCATCACATTCATAAACAACCAGTTCTTGTTCGTCTGTGATAACAGCGTCTATTCCACATATGCATCGCAATTGTTTGGCCAGTTCCGCCTTGTTCATGTCGCAGGCAGATTGACTAAAACCATTGCCCGTGTCCAGAGTAGTGGCTACGGTCCGCGCGATGAACCCCCAGTCCTTTACTCCGCCAGGCCGAATTCTTCTTGGGCCTGGCCCCAGCAACGTGCCTCCGTCGGTCTTGGATGCCATGAGGCACCCTTTAGTAGGGCATCTTGACCCGTCATTTATTGATATGATGGAGGAGATCAAGTCCATGCTAAGAAAGGTTTTTCTTACAGATAATGAAATGACATTCCCTGTCAGTGGCACTGGGAGCGCAGGGATGGAATTTTGTTTTGCCAACCTGATTGAGCCTGATGATGAGGTTGTTATCGGGATCAACGGTGTTTTTGGCGCACGAATGGTTGAGGTTGCTGAGCGTTGTGGGGCTTCGGTAGTGAAAGTAGAATCAGAATGGGGTTCTGTTATTGACCCTGAACAGATTGCCGATGCTCTGAAGAACCGAAATCCCAAGATAGTAGCTTTAGTTCACGCGGAGACCTCTACAGGCGTACTGAACCCCGTCCAGGAGATATCCAGGCTAGCACGCAGGCCTGACTCCCTGATGTTGATCGATACGGTTACCTCTCTGGGCGGCTGTCCGGTAAGAATCGATGATTGGGGGATAGATGCCGCCTACAGCGGGACGCAGAAGTGTCTAAGCTGCCCACCCGGGCTTTCACCAGTGACCTTAAGCAAGCGAGCCATGAACGCCATCAAGGCACGCAAGAGCAGAGTGCAAAGTTGGTATCTGGACGTCAATCTGCTTGCCAATTACTGGGGCGAAGGGGCTCGCGCCTACCATCACACAGCCCCTATTACAATGAATTATGCCCTGCATGAATCATTGCGTCTGGTACTTGAGGAAGGGCTTAAGGTAAGATGGGATCGCCATGAAGCGAATCATGTAAAACTAAAGAAAGGACTTTCTGAACTTGGCCTGTCAATCGCATCACAAGAAGAGCATCAATTATGGCAGCTCAATGCAGTGACGGTTCCAGAGGGTGTTGATGAGGTCGCTATCCGCAATGCCCTGCTCACTGATAATGGTATCGAAATCGGGGCCGGCTTAGGGCCGCTGGCCGGGAAGGTATGGCGCATTGGGCTAATGGGCCACTCCTCAAGCGAAGAAAATGTCGATCGGGTTATTAGTGCCCTTAAGGATTTTCTCTAAGTTGTCCGCAATAGAGAGTTAATGCAGGTAAAATGTGAATCTGGAAAACCTGCGGCCATCTTGGTTTGATAGTCCTGCTCAATGGGGTTGTTAATCCTTTTGAGGGCGGCCCATTGATCCGAATCGATTAATCCGCGCATCCAGGCCCATACGGGGGAGGTGGGGACGGGGTAGTCGCTTCCGTGAATCACCCGGCTGGCGAGTAGTTCATGCTCAAGGCAGGGGCGCAACCCATAGCTTCGGGTCGGCACGTTTAAAGCACTGGTATCTGCATAAAGATTTTCAAATTGATGCATTAATCCAATAAGTGTAGGCACATAGTTCGGATCGAAAGGGCCGCTTCCAGTGGCGGCATGGGCAGCGATGACATTTACCCCGCATTCCAAGGGGAGACGTAAGTTTTCTGGGTTGGCGTAGTCTGCGTTAACCACCTGCAGGGTGTGTTCTCCTCCGGTGTGAGCAAGTAAAGGAAGCCCCGTTTCAGCCATGCGATTCCAAAAACGCTTAAACCTCGGATCATTACAGTTAATATTTTGGCAATTAGGCAGGCATTTCATCATGGCTGCGCCCTGTTCAAGGCATAGGTTTAGCTCATCAATGGCATCGGGTCGCCCTGGGTGTATGGAGACTGCAGGGATAAATTCCTGATA
>CAZAIZ010000250.1:0-3265 GCA_964485275.1 uncultured Pedosphaera sp. | reverse complement strand
CGCAGTTTCCTGTAACGGGAGGTAATTTCCTTAAAGCGATTTGAGTTCATTCAGAAGATGATAGGTGAAGGCGATGTTATCACACTGGGCATAGTGCATGGAGCCTCCCATGCGGTCGTAACTCTTGCAGAAGCGCAGGTAATAGGCGGGATTATCCTTTGGGGGTTCTCCTTGGCTCCAGTTCCAGTCTCCACCATCCTGAATATCGACGACATAAAAAGAATGATCCTTCACAATGGGGCGGGCATCCTGTAGGCGCAGATTATTCACACACGAGATACTTTTCTCAAAGACTTGCGGCCCCATGATGGCGCTTCCCACTGAAAGGACGACGCCGTTATCCAACTCTTCCACTGAACCTCCGAAGGTGGCAAAATCCAGCTGGGAGGCGCGGCCCAAGGCAGCCCCATTAAACATGGGATGGTTGGAGATGATGTCATAACCAATTCCCGGATGCACCGTTAGGGGGACATTGTGCTTAATGGCATTGGACAGTACGCAGGAAGATTTCCATGGGTGCGGGATATCATGAGGACCATCTTCAAGTTCATGCCGGGTCATGGCTTGCAAAAGTTCGGCGCGTGCAGGTGCCAATGGATGGGTGGGCTCCTCACGCAACTGGGCTTCCAGCTCATCTTTGGAAGGCAGAGTAAGGCCTTCTTCAGTTACCATGCGTCCAACGCTTCTCCCAAATCCTTCGTCATTAATGGCACCAATCAAAAGGGCCAGATGTAGGTAACGGCCGGTTTCCTCCCATGTGCCAAAGGTACCGGTGGTAACATTGGAGCGGACGCACTCAGTGGATTTGCCGTGAAACGCCCATTCCCAGTCATGGATTACACCGGCACCATTGGTGGCAAGGTGGGTGATCCAGCCTTCTTTCATGAGTTCATTCAGGAGCAGGTGTGCACCATTCTTGATGAGATGTGCCCCATAAATATACATCACACTGGCACCGGCTTCTCGCGCGGTGCGAATATTGGCTGCGCACCGGGCAACGTGTTTCTGGTTTGCTGGCGAAAGGCTTGGGGGAGGGGAGGATCGATCAACGAGGGTTTCCTCAAGGGAGGTCATGCTCTTGCGCTCAGAGAGCGGATAAGTCTTGAGCTTGGAAAGATCGATGGGTTTCATTTTCCAGTTAGAAGGTTCAGTAAATTATCTGGTTCACGGTAATCAGCAATTACACAATCAGCTCCTCCATCCAGGAGGATGGGTAGCTTGTTTTCATCAATTACGCCAGATCCATTGACATCTTCATCACTACAGATGGCAACGGCCAGTCCACCCAAGGCTTTGGCTGCCTTGATCTCTGCAGCTCCATCACCAATGGCAATCAGGTTTTCGCCTGAGAAGCCTTCATCATCCATCAATTTTTCCATGACCGATTGTTTGCTGAAATTCTCCGCGTGCGTGTGCCCATATACATGGCCGCCGCAGTAGCGTGAGAGGTCCAGTAAATCCGCTTCTTCATTAACCTGATCGTGAGGGTTGCCACTGAGGATAATCACTTTAAGGCCGGCTCCAATCAGGATTTCAATGAATGCGCGTCCTCCATAAACAATGTAGTCATCTGGAGGGCATTTCTTCGACCGGAGATTTTCATGCCGAACCAGCGCTTCCTTATTGAGGACGGCCAGAAAGGCTTGAAACATTTCATCGGGATCTGCCTTGCTCGAGCGTGATTGAATTTCCCTGGCCATTTCTCCCATGAAAAGAGGGGTGGGTTGGCCATTAAAGCGGTACATTTGCTCAAACAAATACGCGCGGATATCCTCTTTTGTTTCCCCTTCCTTTAGGGGAAAGCGTGGCCTCATGACCTGCTGCATTATCTCCGGCCACCCGTGGCGTATCCATGAAAGTGTGCCGTCAAAATCAAAGATCACATGCGTGGCCTGTGGTTGCGGCACAAAAGAAGGGAGAAACTGGATATTAAGTTGGTCTATTGTGCCCGGCACAGCGAGGAGTCAATGCGCTTTGGGCCAAAAAAACAAGCCTGCGCAGCGAAAGAGTCTTGATTCAAGGCGAAAGCTGTTTCCCAATGGGTCTATGCAATTACAGGCCATGAAAAGACGCGAATTTATTGCCGCTTCGACAGCCATCGCAGCCAGTGCTGCTTTCCCTGCTTGGGCAGCCGATAAGGAAGATCAGTCGTTGCGGCTGGGTATCGATAATTTTGCCGTGCGGGCAATGGGCTGGAAAGCCAAGGAACTGATTGATTACGCCAAGGTCCTGCGTTGCGACAGTCTCTTTATCACCGACCTGGGTCCGTTTGAGGGTTTTACCAGCCGATACCTGAAAGGGGTAAGGAATTATGCTGATGATAGGGGGATTAAGCTCTATGTGGGTTCCTGGAGTATTTGTCCCTCTTCAGTGACCTTCAAGAAGGATTGGGGAAGTGCAGCCGAGCATTTGGCCTTGGGGATTCGGGTTTCGAAGGCCTTGGGTTCGCCGGCTTTCCGTGTGATCCTGGGCTCGCGTAAGGACCGGATGACTGAAGGAGGGATTGACGCACGGATTGATGACACCGTGAAACTCCTGAAGGCAAACAAAAGTATTGCGGTTGATGCAGACGTGAAGATTGCCATGGAAAACCATGCAGGCGATATGCATTCACTGGAGTTGGTCCGGCTGGTGGAAGAGGCCGGCAAGGACTGGGTGGGGGTCAACTTGGATTCGGGCAACGCGGTGTGGACACTGGAGGATCCCATGGAAAACCTGAAGAACCTGGCCCCCTACGTTTTAACCACCAGTTTACGGGATACAATGGCGTGGCCGAGTGAGAACGGTTATACCGCAGCGTGGACCGCGATGGGCGAGGGGTTGGTGGATTGGAAGCAGTATTTTGCCTATTACAGAAAGATTTGTCCTGAGGCTCCTGTCTGTATCGAGACGATTTCCGGATTCAATCATGAATTGAAGGTGAAGCAGGATGACTTCTGGAAGGCCTGGCCAAAAGGCAAGCCCAAGGGCTACGGAAAATTTGAGGCTTTTGCCAAGCGAGGTAAGCCCATTGGAACTTTTAAGCCGGCTGCGGGCGGCGATCGCAAGAAGGCTCAACAACAATTCCAGAAAGGTGATATCGAGCGCAGCATCAGGTATTGCCGCAAGCTTGGTCTGGGGCGGGATCGATAGGTGAGTGTTACTGTCAAGATTTGTGGTATTACCAGTCAGGCCGATGCAAGGGCAGCGGCCGAGGCCGAGGCTGATGCAATTGGGTTGATGTTTTACAAAGAGAGCCCGAGGTATGTCACCATAGAGCAGGCAA
>CAZAIZ010000249.1:0-3292 GCA_964485275.1 uncultured Pedosphaera sp. | reverse complement strand
AGAGCTCCCCGTCTTCAGCAGTCGATTCCTCAACCCCATCAGTCATCAGTGCCAGCAAGTCCCCCTGCTCCAAGGGCAAATCCTCGCTCACGGTATATTTGGTATCTGGTTTAACTCCTAGTGGCAGCCCGGTACGTTTCAGTTCCTTTTTAAGCTTCCCGTCTTGATTCAACCATAAGGCTGGCGGATGACCTGCACTGGCATATCGCACGGTCCCTGCAGAAGGATTGAGGCGGACAAAGAGCAGAGTCACAAACCGCTCTGAACCTGTATCTTCATTAAGCACCCGATTGGCACGCGTAAGAATCTCGCTAACATCGTCAAAATCAGCTGCCAGAATCCGTAAATACGCACGCGTTTCAGCCATTAACAGAGCCGGGCCAATTCCGTGCCCGGTCACATCACCCACCACCAGCCCGTAATCCCCCCCCGACATGGGAATAAAATCATAATAGTCTCCACCGGTCTCCTCGGCACTCTCGGTCAAGCCGGCCAGATCATAACCGGCCAAATCAGGCGCGTCCTTTGGAAAAAGTCGTTGTTGAATCTCCCGGGCAATGCGCATTTGTTCATTGGCCGCGTGCAATGCCGTTTCTGCCTCACGATGACGTGTCCGATCACGAGCCTCGCGCACTTCCCGTTCCACTGCCGGCACCAAACGGGCCAAATTCCCTTTCATCAGGTAATCGTGAGCACCGGATTTCATGATCTGCACCGCCAAATCCTCACCAATGCCCCCGCTGATGACGATGAAGGGGATATCCTGGCCACTCTCCTGCAACAGCTTTAATCCTTCGGTCCCACTGAATTCAGGCAAATTATAATCGGCGAGAACTACATCCCACTTTTCATTATCTAAGGCAGCAACAAACTGCTTGCCAGTTTCCACCCGTTCACTGGCCACCTCATAACCTCCAGACTGAATCAAACCAACCAGCACCTTGGCATCCAATGCTGAGTCTTCAATAATTAACACCTTTAAGGGCTCACTCATCCAATCCCTCCCAACTCGTTTACTTTGGCAGTGATATCATCTTCGCGCATCAGTGACTCACCCACAAGAATAGCCCGTGCCCCGCTGGCTTTCAATCGTTCCACATCTTCCCGTGAATGGATTCCGCTCTCAGACACAAGAAGTGTTTTCTCGGTATCGAGTTCGCCGGCCAATGCCTCGGTGGTGCCAAGATCAACTGAAAATGTCTTTAGATTGCGATTGTTTACCCCGATCAGCGGCGCACCGATTGCAAGAGCACGCGCTAACTCCTGTGAATCATGCACCTCCACCAATGCAGACAACCCTGCCTCCGTAGTCAAATGGTGAAATTCTGAAAGTTGTTCATCATCCAGAATCGCCACAATCAACAAAACCGCATCTGCTCCCCACTCAACCGCCTCGGCAATTTGCCGGATATCAATAATAAAATCCTTCCTCAGCAACGGTACGTCCACCGCACTCCTGATGGCCTTCAAATATTCAGGGGAGCCCTGGAAATATTTTTCATCGGTCAAAACCGAAAGACAACTCGCTCCGGCGCTTTCATATCCTTTGGCAATACAAACCGGATCAAAATCTGACCTGATCACACCTGCCGAGGGTGAGGCTTTTTTAACTTCTGCAATTAGCCCGATATCTCCTGCCCTAGGGTCAACCAATGCGGCCATAAAGTCGCGTACCCCTCCTCTGGATTCAATCTTCGCACGCAAAGAATCCACGGTAACCTCTGGCTTCGGCAGGCTGCCCAGCTCTGCCTGTTTATGAGCAACTATTTCATCCAGAATGCTCATTCTTCCTCATCTCCGGCAATCCGCTTGGTTGGACAACCAGCCTGCAGCCAGCCATTCACGAAATCATCCAAATCTCCATCCATCACTGCCTGCACATTTCCACTCTGTATCCCGGTACGCAAATCTTTAACCATCTGGTAGGGCTGAAAAACATAGCTGCGAATTTGGTTCCCCCAACCAATGGCCCCCTTGTCGCTGTAGAAACGCTCCATCTCCGATTTTTTCTCGTCCTCACGCTTTGCATGCAGTTTTGCCAAAAGTAACTTCATTGCCCCTGCACGGTTCTGGTGCTGACTGCGCTGCGTCTGGCTTGCAGCAACGATCCCGGTGGGAATGTGGGTAATACGAACCGCTGTCTCAACCTTGTTGACGTTTTGGCCGCCCTTACCGCCGCTTCGGTAGGTGTCCACACGTAATTCAGAAGGGTCCACCTCGATATCGGCCTCATCCTCTATTTCGGCAATCACATCCACACTGGCAAAACTGGTGTGCCGTCGCTTGTTCGAATCAAAGGGTGATATCCGCACCAACCGGTGGACGCCACGTTCAGCCTTGCTGAAACCAAACGCATTATCCCCGGAAATTGTCAGGGTCGCGCTTTTAATGCCTGCCACCTCGCCCGGCATCAAATCCTGAACAACCACCTGCCAACCTCGGCGCTCACCCCAACGTTGATACATCCTTAAGAGCATTTCTGCCCAATCACAGCTTTCTGTCCCACCGGCACCGGCATTGATTGTAAGAATGCAATTACACTTATCCTGTGGACCACTCAGCATGGCCGCCAATTCCAGAACATCCAGTGATGCAATGAATTTTTCGGATTCCGCTCCCAACTCCTCAGCCAAAGACACCTGTGTTGCTTCATCTTCCTCCACCCCAAGCTCCACCATTCCCTGAAGATCTGCCAGTTGGGTTTCAGCCTTACGAAAAGGTTCAATACGCTTCTTTAGGCAAGAAGATTCCTCAACAAACTTCTGTGCGTTTTCGCGATCGTCCCAGAAATTATCGACCGACATTAATTTCTCGATCTCAGCCAGACGCGCCTCACTTTTAGCAACGTCAAAGAAACCTCCGCAACTTCTCCATGCGAGATTCGGTTTCTGTCAACTGGGCTTGTACGGCATCAAACATACGGCCTTCATTTAGCCTGAACAGTATCAGATTCCGAGTCCTTTTTCACTTCAGGCCACCGACCACTCACCTGCATCACCCCAATAAGGATACACAAAAAAACCGACCCCCAAGGGAGCCAATCGCCAGTACGTTGATAAAATGTGGATGAATGTGGCCCTTGACGTAGAGGGAGTTCAACCACCCGTGTCCCCCAGGAATACACATCTTCAGTAACCCCATGAAACTGCCCATATTCATCAACCCAGCCGGTGATCCCGTTATTACAACATCGCACCAGAGGGCGGCGGTTCTCAATTGCCCTCCAGGCAGCCGTCCGCGCGTGCTGCCATTGCTGATGACTGTCCCCAAACCATCCGTCATTGGTAAGATT
>CAZAIZ010000248.1:0-3304 GCA_964485275.1 uncultured Pedosphaera sp. | reverse complement strand
TGTTCGGCTTCATTATTGGGCACTTGATGGGCAACCTGTTGGTGTTTGTGGGTCCCGCAGCGTTGAACCAGTATGCGGCCAAGCTTCATTCGATGGGACCGCTTCTCTGGGTGGCCCGATTGGGACTACTGGGGATGGCGGGGTTGCATATCTGGTCAGCCATCAAACTTACCACCGAAAACCGTGAGGCACGGGTAGTTGAATATGAAGAGGGGGTGAATCCGGTGGACGGTCACCGTAGGGACGATATCGTGGCTAGATTCGCTGCTCGTACAATGATCTTTAGCGGCCTAATTATTGCCGCCTTCGCATTTTACCATCTGGCGCATTACACGTGGAAGGTTCCCCAGATCAATGGTCTGGAGGTAGACTTTGAGGAGGAGTTTTTTGTTCATGAAATGGATGGAGAAAACAATCAGACCGCCTTTGTTACGCCGCTACCTGAGGGAGCAGGCAAGGAAGGTGAACATGCAGCAGATGTATACAGGATGGTCGTTGCAGGGTTTAAGGTTTCATGGGTTTCCGGTTTTTACGTGATTGCCATTGGTCTACTCTGTTTTCATCTGAGCCACGGGCTCAGTGCAATGTTTCAATCATTGGGCCTCAAGAACAAAAAATATGGACCCTTACTGGATAAGTTCGCCATTGGCGCGTCTATACTCATTTTCCTTGGATATATATCCATTCCTGTAGGCGTCCTCGTTGGGGTGGTTAAATAGCATGAACTTGGACGCCAAAATACCAACCGGACCGATGGCCCAGAAATGGGATAAGCACCGCTTTGACCTGAAGTTGGTTAACCCGGCCAATAAACGGAAGTATGAGGTGATTGTGGTGGGCAGTGGCTTGGCAGGCGCCTCGGCTGCCGCCTCCATGGCTGAACTGGGCTATAACGTAAAATGCTTCTGTTATCAGGACAGTCCCAGACGGGCCCATTCCATTGCCGCCCAGGGAGGCATTAATGCGGCCAAGAATTACCAAAATGATGGTGATTCCGTATACCGGCTTTTCTACGATACGGTGAAGGGTGGGGATTACCGCTCCCGTGAAGCCAATGTTTATCGGTTGGCCCAGGTGAGTGTAGATATTATTGATCAATGTGCTGCTCAAGGTGTTCCCTTTGCTCGTGAATATGGGGGGCTCCTTGCTAATCGATCCTTCGGTGGGGCACAGGTAAGTCGCACCTTTTATGCTCGTGGCCAGACCGGGCAGCAGTTGCTCTTGGGTGCCTATTCCTCACTTTGCCGACAGATCGGGCTGGGGAAGGTAGAGATGTTTCCGCGCACGGAAATGCTGGATGTGGTACTGGTCGATGGACATGCCAAGGGCATTATTGTGCGCGATATGGTGACTGGCGAAATCAGCCGACACTCTGCCCATACGGTGGTGCTGGCAACCGGTGGTTATGGGAATGTATTCTACCTTTCGACCAATGCCATGGGCTGCAATGTCACCGCAACCCACCGTGCTTATAAACGAGGAGCGGCCTTTGCCAATCCCTGTTACACGCAGATTCATCCCACCTGTATCCCTGTGAGTGGCGATCACCAGAGTAAACTCACCCTGATGAGTGAATCGCTTCGTAATGATGGACGGGTTTGGGTCCCTAAGAGTCAGGAAATGGCCGAGAAGCTGCGCAAAGGGGAGCTTAAACCGGGTGAAATAAAAGAAGGGGAGCGTGATTATTATTTGGAACGAAAATATCCAAGTTTCGGCAATCTGGTGCCTCGCGATGTCGCCTCGCGTAATGCCAAGGAGGCCTGTGATGAAGGGCGTGGAGTGGTTGGATCAGGGCTTGGAGTTTATTTGGATTTTGCTGATTCCATCAATCGCATGGGCGAGGCTGTTGTCCGTGAGCGTTATGGTAATCTTTTTGATATGTACGAAAAGATTACCGGTTCCAATGCTTACCAGAACCCGATGACGATTTACCCTGCGGTGCATTACACCATGGGCGGGCTTTGGGTGGATTATAACCTCATGAGTAACGTCCCGGGCTTGTTTGTGATTGGGGAGGCCAACTTTTCTGATCACGGTGCCAATAGACTGGGGGCAAGCGCCCTCATGCAGGGTTTGGCTGATGGTTACTTTGTGTTGCCTTATACCATTGGCCAATACCTGTCCGAGGCGGGACCTGATGACCGGCCAAGTGAAGAATCTTCTGAATTCGATGAGGTTGAGGAAGCGGTTAAAGCTAGAATCAACAATCTCCTTTCGATTAAAGGCAAACGCACGCCGACTTCCTTCCACCGCGAGCTTGGCCAGATTATCTGGGACAAGTGTGGTATGTCCCGCAGTGAGTCCGGGCTCAATGAAGCACTGGAAAAACTTCCCGCTTTGCGGGAGGAGTTTTGGCAGAACCTGAATGTGCCGGGAGAAAATGGTTCGCTTAACCAGAGTTTGGAATTGGCCGGGCGCGTGGCAGACTTTCTGGAGTTCGGCGAACTGATGTGTCGTGATGCACTGCAACGCGCTGAATCCTGTGGCGGACACTTCCGCGAGGAACACCAGACCGAAGAAGGGGAAGCCAAGCGGGATGATGAGAACTTTTCCTTTGTCGGGGCGTGGGGGTATCGAGGTGCAGATAACGAACCTGAATTACACAAGGAAGCTCTTACGTATGAGGAGGTTAAAATGACCCAGCGGAGTTACAAGTAATGGGTAAGGAATTAAATTTAAGACTCAAGGTCTGGCGGCAGGACAATGCCGGTGATCTAGGAAGGTTTGAAGAGTATGAGGCCGAGGGCATCGATACAGATATGTCCTTTCTTGAGATGCTGGATGTGGTTAATGAAGGTCTTATTGAGGAGGGGAAAGAGCCCATTGCCTTTGATTCGGATTGTCGCGAGGGGATATGTGGAACCTGCTCCATGGTTATTGGTGGTGTGCCTCATGGCGGCCAGCAGGGAACCACCGCCTGTCAGTTGCATATGCGCCATTTTAATGACGGGGCAACGATCACCATTGAGCCCTGGCGGGCCACCGCATTTCCTGTTCACCGTGATCTGGTCGTGGACCGCACAGCCTTTGATCGGATTCAGCAGGCGGGTGGGTTTATTAGCGTGCGTACGGGCAGTGTGCCCGACGCCAACGCGACTCCGGTGCCAAAAGAGGAGTCGGATCTCGCCATGGATGCGGCTCAATGCATCGGGTGTGGAGCTTGTGTCGCCGCCTGTAAAAATGCCAGCGCCATGCTTTTTGTGGCGGCCAAGGTGTCTCATCTGAGCTTGGTGCCCCAGGGGCAACCTGAGCGGGAACGTCGGGCTTTGGCCATGGTGGAGCAGATGGATGAGGAAGGGTTTGG
>CAZAIZ010000247.1:0-3334 GCA_964485275.1 uncultured Pedosphaera sp. | reverse complement strand
TCCGCACAAACGCAAAAGTTCAGCTTCATCAATGACCGAAACGGACAATTTTTCCGCTTTGATCAGCTTGCTGCCCGCTGCCTCTCCTGCCACTACAAAATCAGTTTTTTGACTCACGCTACTCACCACCTTGCCCCCGGCCGCTTCAATCTTGGCTGCAGCCTCATGGCGTTTCAGGTTCGGCAACGTCCCGGTGAGTGCCAGGGACTTGCCTGAAAGCGGCCCGGCGTGGATTGCTTCCTGATAAAGTGCTGACTGAAAATTCACACTGACCTTGCGCAGGACTTCGATAAGTTTTCGGTTCTCAGGATCTCCAAACCATTGATGCACACTTTTGGCAATCACTTCACCCACATCATCAATTGCCACCAGATCCTCCTCAGAAGCGTCCATCAATTGATCCATGTCCTTAAATCGACGGCAAAGTGCCTTGGCTACCCCGGTACCCACGTGAAGAATTCCAAGCCCAAACACCAGTCGCCACAAATCACGTTCCTTGCTTGCCTCCAAGCCGTCCAAAAAATTCTGCGCAGATTTGTCGGCCATTCTATCCAAACTTGCCACTTCTTCTACCGTCAACTTGTAGAGTTCCCCGATATTATCAGCCAGGCCGCGCTCAACAAGCTGACGAACCAACACTTCTCCGCCCCCTTCAATATCCATGGCCCCACGCGCGCAATAATGCTCCAACCTGCCTCTTAATTGAGCAGGACAATCAGGATTTGCACAGCGCCAGACGACGTCTTCGTCCAATTTTGTTACCATCGTGCGGCATTCGGGACACTCCTTGGGCAACACGTATGCCTTGGTTCCCTTGGGGCGTTTCTCAACCACCACCCGCACCACAGCTGGAATAATTTCCCCGGCTTTTTCAATGACCACTGTGTCACCAATTCGCACGTCCTTGCGCTGAATCTCCTCCTCGTTGTGCAAAGTCGCGCGACTCACCGTGCTACCAGCAATCAACACTGGTTCCAGCTCTGCTACCGGCGTGAGTGCACCTGTACGGCCCACTTGCACGGTAATGTCCTTAAGAACGGTTTCTGCCTGCTCGGCAGCGTATTTGTAGGCAATCGCCCAGCGGGGCGCCTTGGCAGTGGCACCACACTGCTCGCGCAAAGCCATTGTATTCAATTTAATCACCGCACCATCGGTCTCATAGTCGAGTTCATTGCGCTCCCGATCCAACTCGTTGATCGACGCCACCAAATCACCGTGTGTCCGCCCAGTCCAAATTACTTCAGTAGTCGGGAAACCCAGTTGCTCCAACCAATCCAAAACCTCCAGCTGGGTCTTGGGCGCTCTTCCAGTTACCTCTCCCAAACCGTACAAAAAAACCCCCAAGGGCCGTTTAGCAACCACCTCAGGATCGAGCATTTTCAGGGAACCCGCAGCTGCATTACGCGGATTAGCAAAGGGCTCCTCCCCTTCTGCCTTGCGTTTCTTGTTTAACTCCCCGAAGCCGGATTTGGTCATAAACACCTCACCGCGTACTTCAAGGACCTTGGGCGGGCTCCCATTAAGTTTGAGTGGTATACTGCGAATGGTTTTTAGATTCGAAGTAATATCATCGCCACTGGCTCCATCCCCGCGCGTTGCTCCCACGATCAGCGACCCTTCCTCATAGCGCAAACTCACCGCCAAGCCATCGATTTTTGGTTCAACTGTCCAGTCCAGTTCAGTTGCCGGCAGCAGTTTCTCCACTCGCTGCAAAAAATCCCCCAGTTCCTCAAAGGAATAAGTGTTATCGAGACTCATCATGGGAACCGCATGAAGATGCGCCGGAAACTCACTGACCGGTTTGCCTCCCACGCGCTGACTGGGCGAATCAACTGAAACCAGCTCCGGGTGGGATGCCTCCAGATCAATCAACTCACGGTACAGCCGATCATAGTCCGCATCACTAACTGTCGGTGCAGTTAGCACGTAATAGGAATGATCGTGTCGGCGAATCTCCTCGACTATGATCGAATAACGCTTTTTCGCCTCAGCAACACTCATGAGCGCGAAGCAAACTCTTCGGGCACAAAATCATCAGCGTGATAAGAACTGCGCACCAATGGACCACTGGCAACGTAGGAAAACCCCATCGCCTCAGCGATTCGTTTATACTCGGTAAATTGATCAGGATGAATGAACTCCTCTATCTTCAGATGATTTTTGGTCGGCTGAAGATATTGACCCAGCGTAAGTAAATCGCACCCGACAGAACGCAAATCAGTCATTGCTTCCAAGAGTTCCTCCTTCGTTTCACCCAAGCCAAGCATAAGCCCGGACTTGGTGTAAATCTCAGAAGCACGCTTCTTTACCTTGGAAAGAACCGAAAGGGACCGCTCATATGTTGCGACCGAACGCACTTTGGAGGTAAGGCTGCGGACTGTTTCAAGATTATGATTAAAGATATCCGGTCGCGCGGCTATCACGGTATTGATTGCTCCATCCTCATCCTTGAAATCCGGAACAAGCACCTCAATGATCACTTCCGGATTCACCTCGCGGACCTGCTCGATGACTTTCTGAAAATGAGCTGCCCCTCCATCTGCCAGATCATCCCGGGCCACGGCGGTAATCACCATATGCTTGAGCTGCATCCGTCGCGTGGCTTCAGCCACGCGTTCGGGCTCATCAGCCTCCAGCGACATCGGTTTACGGGTATCCACCGCACAGAACCCACACGCGCGCGTACAACGATCCCCTGCGATCATGAAGGTAGCAGTTCCCTTGCTCCAGCATTCCCAGTGATTTGGGCAGCGGGCGCTTTCACAAACGGTATGAAGGTCAAGATCGTCGATCAGATTCCGGGTAGCAAAGTACGCACCAGCCGTGGGCAACTGCAGACGAAACCATTCTGGTAAACGAGCACGTTTTTGTGGCAACTCAGCAACGGTGCTCATGCGTCTTTCCCCAAGCCTTCCCAAAATACCACCAATTCCCGCGGCCCAAAATCCGCAAGCACTTTTCCATCCACCTCAATCACCGGTGCCAATGTCTGACCGGAAATTCGTTCCATGTGCTCAAAGGCCTCTGCATCTTCCATCACATCGATCGTTTGAAATTCAATCCCCTGACTTTTGAGCCAATGTTCAGCCTGCCGGCACCAGCCACAGACCGGTTTCACATACAGTATTGTAGATTCAGGCTGATACATGTTGTGCCAACAGATTTGACCTAACCGAAGACTAGCCTATTTGGCTGATTAAAGCTACTATAACCCCATGAATCACTCAGCTGGTTTTTTGAGTCTTGTAGAGGATGCCCTGACACGAGTAAGCGAAATATCCCTCACCGATGCTCGTTTGCGTCTGGAAGAAAATACCGAAGTGGTACTACTCGA
>CAZAIZ010000246.1:0-3341 GCA_964485275.1 uncultured Pedosphaera sp. | reverse complement strand
CACGAATCATTGCGCCCTCACATCCGGCAGCCTCGAACTCCGCGAACGTATTGTTTGCACGCTCCTCGTTGTTGAAATAATTCATGGCCACCTTGGCTCCAGCACGACCCAAGGCTTTTGCCATTACCTTGCCCAAACCTGTGGAGCTGCCGGTTACCAGTGCCACTTTTCCTTTTAAAGAGAATAATTCGTCACTCATGGATGGGGGAAAGAATACCCTGTCAATTCGAGGGCGTAAACACTTGCCCTTGCGCTTTATTCGTCTTCCCCAAAAAGATATTATTTGGTATTGATCTTTTCAGTGGATATCTACATTGCCAGAGGCGAGGAGCAGTTTGGGCCTTATCCGCTTGAACAGGTCCGAGAATTACTGGATCAAGGGGCATTGCTCCCCGAAGATCTGGCCTTTCACGAAGGATTGGAAAACTGGACCCCTTTGGCAGAAGTAATCGCCAAACAGAGTACTCCACCAGTCCCGCCATCGCCCCCTGCCTTACCTTCTGCAACCGTAGATTCACCCTCTCCTGCCCCTGACCCCCAGACGGCAACCGATCCTACAGTAGAACCTCAACTTGCATCGGTTGCGGCCACACAACCCAAGCCCAAGAAGCAGGTGCCCGTATGGGTCACCATAGTCATATTGGTATTAATCGTGGGAGGGGGGTTGGGATACGGAGCATGGTACGTATTCTTCAAGCCTAACCCTGAATACTCGCCAACTAAATGGGACAAGGAGGATCCTTCTGAGGAACCGGGAATGGGCCAATCAAGCACGTCAGAAAACCAGAATACTGGACAACCCGGAGGACTAACCGGACCCGTTATCCCATCAAAGCCCGAACCTACCCCAAAACCCACTCCAACCCCTCCATCTCCATCAGATCCATTGGCCAGAAATATTCTGGGTAAACGCCTCGTCTGTAAAACAATCAAGGAAGTAGAACTAATTATGCAATTTGCCAAGGACGGCACCTTCGGTATTGGCACCGACTGGCAGGGGCAATTCTCCCAGCATCGCGAGACAGTTCACTACAGTATAGACGGATTGAAAGTAAAACTGAGCGACAACGGGCGTGAAAATGGAGACGTCACGTTCCCTACAGACAACCCCAAGGCGGGAGACCAAATTTCATTCGGACCAGAGCAAAAACAAATTACCGCAACCATCCTGCGTATTGAACCAGCAAAGGCGTTTGAAATAATAAGCAATACCTCAACAGGGGAAGACACAACCACCACCGAACCCACCGTTCCGGAACCGGTAATTGAACCCAAGAAACTAACCCCGGCACAAGTAGAGGAAATATTGGTCCAAGAGATTGGCTCATGGAGAGTGAAGGGCAATATAACCACATTGGACCCCAAAACAGGCACCGGTGAAGCAAAGGAATTTGAGGACAAATTGGAAACGCGCTGGAAAGAAAAAGGCAAATCCACAATTTCAAGTTTTGGATCGGGCATGGGCCAAAACCTTACGGGCACCACAGAATACGATTCAGAAATGGAGTGGTTCATTTGGCGGGTGCAGGGGGAAGGAAGACCTGAAACCGTATCCAAGAATATCTACGATCCAACCACCAAGACCTATCATCAACTTTTGATGCTGCCCAATGACCATGTTGAACGCGGCACCTTCAAGAGAATCAATAAGGACGAGGCAATACTAAAATCTGAAGTCTTTAATGCAGACAACGAAGTTGTAGCAACTCACGAAATCAATTTTACCCGCATTGATTCTGATGTTACCGAACCCAACGAACCCATTGAAAAGAAGTTGTCACCAGCGGAGGTGGAGAAAATTCTGGCCGCCCAAATCGGTCAGTGGCAGGTAAAGGGGCAATTAAAACCCGCTAATGAGGAACCGATTGCCTATGAGTTCACCTTAAACGTTCAGTGGCAGGAAAAAGGGAAATCCATCAGTAGCACTGGCACTCTGGAGAAAGCCGGGGAAAAGATCAGCTTATTTAGTAGCAAGGAATATGACCCGTCCAAAGGAGTTTTCCTCTTCCGTTTTCGGGACGAACTCAGGCCTGAAATTCTCTCGCATGAAAAATATGATCCGGCCACCCAAACCTTCCAAGGCCGGCAGATTTCCCCGGAGGAACCGGAGGTCACCTACACATTTCAAGCCGATGGCCCGGATAAATTCATCTTCAAGATGAAAACCACCCGGAACGGTCAGCTACTTAGTACCGATGAAACTATCCAAACCAGGATCGCAAACAATAACTCTTCAACCGATCCGAAACCCAATACGCCAGCCAAGAAATTGACAGTCGAGCAGGCATCAGAAATCATGGCCTGGGAAATCGGCAAGTGGGAAACCAAAGGACAGGCAAAACAATTAGAAGGCGGGTTGGTTGAAACCAAAGCATCAATGGAATGCCAATGGAAGGAGGAGGGGAAATCTCTTGAGTTTCAATTCACGATGACTCATGGAGAACAAACAATGAAATTTTCGGGCCATAAGCATTATGATGTGGCTAAGGGTGTTTTTGTCTATCGCCAATGGGGTGAAAAAATGCCTGAGTCCACCTCTCACGAAGTTTATGACTTGGCCACTAAAACCTATCACGGCCAATCTATTTCACCCTCAAACGGCCCAAAAACCACCACGGTTACCAAACGCATTGGCAACGATAAAACCCAACAAAGATTAGAAGTCCGAACGGGTGATCAGTTGGTTTACTCTCATGATATCGTATCCACCCGAGTGGAAGCAGAAGCCGCCAACCCTGAACCTACATCCGGCGGTGATGATAAATCGGCAAAAATTATTGAGGCAGCGATTCGTAAAGCTGCCAAGAAGCCCGAAGGCGAACTCACCAAGGCGGATTATGAGAAGGTGACGTATCTGATTCTCAACGACAGACAACTGACCTCCGTGAAGGGGTTGGAGAATCTCACGCAGTTAAAGACGCTGTATCTCTCTAGAAACCAACTCACCGATGTGAAAGGGTTAGAGAAGCTCACGCAGTTAAAGGAGCTGTATCTCAATAGCAATCAACTGACTTCTGCGAAGGGTTTGGAGAAGCTCACACAGTTAGAGGGGCTGGTTCTCGGAACCAACCCCGACCTCACCAAGTCTCAGATTGATGAACTTCAAAAGGCGTTGCCGAAGTGCACCATCCTCAGCAACCCCACGAAGTAATCGTTGCCCCCCATAGAAGTACCTCAGAGGCTCTAAAGATTCCAAATATCAGGTGTGAAAACGTCCTAAATATTTTGGGACCACTCCATTGACCACACCGGCCCCAACATCTAGGCTCAGGGCCCCACCGTGATCAAACGTCTGCGTCATTACTGGAAGAACCGTACCACTCGCAGGCGATTTTTATGGG
>CAZAIZ010000245.1:0-3342 GCA_964485275.1 uncultured Pedosphaera sp. | reverse complement strand
ACTACATTCAAGTATGGGATTTCCCGCATGATGAAGCAGCTACAAAGAGTGATTCCAACCAAACTGGCTCGAGCGCCGGATCTGGATCGAAGAAGCCCGAACCACCTGCTGCCCAACCGATCACTCCTGCTTCCCTGAAACAAGGCTTGGTGGCCCATTATCCCTTCAATGGCGATGCCAAGGATCAGAGCGGCAAGGGCAATGACGCTGAAATTAGCCGCGACTTCCTGCTGAGCATGCTGAGCAACAGGGGGCGAAGCACCCCTCCCATGCTTGTGCCCGATCATCACGGCAATCGTTTTGGTGCTTACTATTTTCCATTCAATAATATCGACCCGCCGCACGCCTATGTATCTGGACCCGGCACAATATACGGGGCAGTGAGGTTGAGTTCCATCAGAACCAAGGATCTGGACATTGCACAAAAGCCTGTATCCTTCATGGCTTGGGTGAATCCGCAAAAACAAACCTTCGCCGCCAACGCTGTAATTATGGATGGGTTTGAAAAAGATATCACTCACGGCCTGCGTTTGGAGATTTCCGAGAGTGGCAAACTGGCTGCTTTCACGGGCAACAAGGAGGGAGTATTCGGCAGGGCTTTCGCTAGCAATGCCCTGGAATCACACGGTGCATTCCGATGGATTCATGTTGCCTGCGTACACGATGGGGCGCAGCTATCCCTATATGTGGATGGCCAGAAAGTCGGAAGTGCCCCGGCCTCAGGTTTCCCGGTCATCAAGCAGGTTTATATTGCACGCCAGGGAGTGGATCTTAGGGAAGCGTTCACAGGGGCAATTGATGATGTCCGCATTTATGACCGTGCCCTTGCCGCCGCTGAGATCAAGGCCTTGTTTGAGGCGGAGAAACCCTCAGGCAAACCCATCCCGGCTGTCGGCCCGGCTTCCGCACCCTTCAGGGTATCACATCTCCAGAGGTTAACTGCGCCCACTAACTGGTTTGGTTCGATTGGGAATATCTCCTTCAACCATGATGGAAGCAAGATCGTTGCGGCCAGTTCTGGCTATGGCCAGCCTATCAAGATCGTGGATTGGGCGGCTTCAAGCTGGGTGAGTCAGGCTTATGCCGGAGCCAACGGGCCGGGATATGCAGAAATTGCGATTTGGGATATTGATGCGGGAAATGTGGTCGTGAAAATGGATAAGCACAAAGCATTCATCCGGAGCGTTGGATGGAGTCCGGATGGCCGGAGTATGGTCAGTGGAGACAATGATGGTACATTGAAGATTTGGGACACATCCAGTGGGAAAGAATCCCATGTTTTGGATGCAACTTCATTACAGAGGTGCGGCAGTTTGGCAATTAACCCGGATGGTTCACGACTGGCTGTTGGAGGGAAGGGTATAAAAATTTGGGATATGCCCAAAGGATTACCCAACCTTGAAACAAAGCATCAACCTCTATTTACGCTGAAAAACTCTGATCAGGGAGTGTGGCCGTTAAGCGTAGATTGGAGTCCGGATAACAAGAAAATAGCTTGTGCATCTGCAGGTAAGTTGGTGACTGTGTGGGATGCAGTGAGCAGTCTGGAACTGTATCAGGTTCTAGGTCATTCAGAAAGAAATATTCCCCACGGTGCCGCGTGGAATTCCACAAGGAATGTTGCCTTTAGTCCGGATGGTAAGCTGCTGGCCAGTGTTGGTTTGGAGACTCTAATCATATCTGATTCAGCCGATGGCAAGGTGCTTCGAACAATCAAAGTTAATCTGGGTCAAGTCTCCTGTTTGGCATGGAGCCCGGATGGCCGAATGATAGCCGCCGGGGGTGCAGCCACTTACAATGAAGAATTGGTGAAGGTCTGGGACACGGCCACCGGTATCGAATTATTAACTTTTACGGGCCCAAAGCGGAATCAAACCCCTAAACAAAGAAGTGCGAACCAACTCCAACCATCGATAAATTTTCTCTGCGGAACAGACAGGGTCGACAGCATTGACTGGAGCCCGGACGGCGCCAAGATTGCCTACAGCTTGTACGCGACTCACATTGACGAGGGTAGGCTAAAGGGCAAAGGTTACTACAAGAAAGCCTTGAACGGAAAAATCCGGGAAGATTTGATTTTTGAGAACGTCATTCAAGTCTGGGAAATCAAACCCAAATAGCCCTGCACAACCCCCATGCCCGAGCAGCGCGTCAATATCCTGATCTATAAGCCCGACGGCCCATTGATTGCCCGTATCTGTCGGGTGGTGGCAAGTATTTGAGCGGGACATCAACTGCCCGATTTATCTGGACAGTGAATACATCTCTACCCGGCACGCTCAGCTGACCCTCTCAACCGCGGCTCTTAAAGAGGCGCCAAAAGGCAAGTCAGACGAGCTTTAGACTTATACGTCCTCACAATAAAAAATCCGGCCGAAGTCGGCCGGATTTTATGCTAGACAGAAATATTTGTTGTTATCGATTCCGATAGGTATGTCGACCCGGCTTTACCTGCCTGGAAGTGCCGGTTGAAGCCCCTCTTCGATTCGTATAATTGTGTCCGCCGTTATTATTGGGCTTTGCATAACCTAATGTACGCCCTTTGTTGTGAAACGAGATGCTCCCCGATTTTGTGGATCTGGAAGTGCCGATGGTTCGACCCGTGCGGCTTGTGTAAGTGTGGCCACCAGAGGAATTGGGTTTTGCGTAACCCGTCGTTTGTCCTGCTCGGTTCCGAAATTGCAATGCGCCTGATTGTGAACGCTTTGAATAACTGGTGGTCGATTGGTTCTGGGATGGAAAAACTTGAGCCATCAATGCGTTGCTGCAGATTCCGAAAAGTGCTACTGCTACTATGTTCTTCATTTCCGATTCCTTTCTATTTGGTTGTTTGAGTTTTATTTGTTGAGTTTGATTGAGCTCGACTGCCTTTTGTCCCCCCGGTTTTTGCGAATATTAAAATCAAACGCATTGGAGGGTATCTTACTGATTGATTCTTTGCTTGAGTCCTGCTGGGAAGGCACGTGCTTCCCCTTGATGTTCGGCTGAGGCTGCTTTGAAATCTCAGCTCTGACTATTCCAGCACTTATCAACGCAATGATGATGTAACCTATTTTATTCATTTTTTTCCTTTTTTGTTTTTCAGCCGGATAGCTGATTCATTATATAGTACCCAACCGAATCGATGATTCTTTCATTTCGAAAAAGTTTTTTCAGCCCATTGGACAAAGCCAAGAATCCTGGGGAATGATGGCGACAATGAGCCTTATCCGTGCGAAACAACCCTTTCCGCTTTAGCTTTTGACTAATAAAGTTCAACCAACTCAAAATGTGATTGCCGACTGCTACCCTAAAAGTACAGTCCGCCCGACCACGCGCCTTGTGTTTCGTTGACATGCACCA
>CAZAIZ010000244.1:0-3353 GCA_964485275.1 uncultured Pedosphaera sp. | reverse complement strand
AGCCATGCCAACTTTTTGGGTGGGCGATAAGAAACCACAGCAAAAAATTACACAAGTGCAAAAATTTAAATCGCCTTTGGCAACGCAACAAACCCAAGCGTGAAAAATACGCATCTAAACGATTACCACGCTTATAAAAAAATAAAAAACGATGAAAATCACCAAAAAATCTATTTTTTTTCAATTTTATTAATATTAGACTAATTTTTTCATGAATAAACCATTTTTTTAAGAAATTATATAATGGCATGTATTTTGCGTTAGGTGTGACACTGAGATATGCTTCTCATAACTCTATAAATCCTAAACAAGTCTAATTATTATGAAAAAAACTCAAAAAGGTTTTACTCTCATTGAGCTTTTGGTTGTGATTGCCATCATTGGCATTCTCGCTTCCATGCTCCTACCCACTCTGGCGAAGGCAAAGAAAAAGGCGAACCGCCTGAAATGTTCCAGCAATGTGGGTCAATTGACCAAGGGCCTGACTTCAGCCGCTGGTGATTATGAAGGACAATTTCCCTGGCAGATGACTGCTGAGGAAGGCAACTCTGCTTACCGCGATTTTGCCCGCAAAACCAACTGGAAAGGCAGCATTAATGGCAACGGCAAGAGTGGTGCAGCCAATCCTGGTAAGAACAGCCGTAACTCCAACTGGGGCTGGGCACGTTACATCCAGTATGTCTGGTACTTGCCCGCCATCATGGATAACCTGGAAAGTGCCAAGGGCCTATTGTCGCCATCTGACCCGGCCATGAAGCGTAACAACGACACCCAGGTTCGTGAAATTGGTCCCTCCACCGCATATGCCGGTTGGGGCATCAAGGCTAAGGGTTCTACTGATGACAGCCACTTTAATCACCGTGCGGTGAGTTATGGTCTATGTCTGGGTGCCGACACCCTCTTGGGTGACTCCATCTTGGGCATCACCCGTAATGTGGATGGCGATGCCAGGCACAAGAACGGCAAGCACACCCAGGATGGTATCCAAGGGCCCGTCAAAGCAATCCCTACCGGGCAGTACTTCTCAGCGGCCAACCAGAGTAATCAGTGGCTTGGCAGCCGTGACCACATGGGATGTCACCTTACCCACGCCAGCTCCGGCAAGTGGAGTGATCCAGTGGCAACTTCAGCCCAGCAGTACGGGACCAAGTACCTCATGAGCGGTCTCGATGACTCTCAGGGTAACGTTTCCAAGGCTGATGGCAGTGTGCTGCAGGCAGATAATGCCTCACTGGCCGGTTTAATTAAGGCACACACCGAAGCTTCAGGCGGAAACCTCGCGCAGCAAACCTCTGCAGTGCTCCGTCCCAACACTCGCTAGTCTCGAGAATAGGAAGCCATGAATTCAAGCGCCCCTCAAATGAGGGGCGCTTTTTTTGGTAACTTATCGGAAGTAACAATTATCACGCAGATCCAGTTGCCCAACTAGAATTTAGAGGTGTTTTTAAGAGGTGTTTTTATGGCATGATTCCTGCTGGCAGCCCATTGTGGGTGTGGACACCGACAACAAAATAGCTCATGCTACTCATACTCCAAACAGGATATCTCCAATGAAAAAGACACAAAAAGGATTCACGTTAATTGAACTCTTGGTGGTGATTGCCATTATCGGCATCCTAGCCTCCATGCTCCTCCCTACTCTGGCCAAGGCCAAGAAGAAGGCCAATCGTCTTAAATGCTCCGGTGGCATGGGCCAGATGGCCAAGGCCTTTACCGGTTCGGCCAATGATCAGGATGGTTATTTCCAGTGGGAAATGACCCCCGAAGACCTCAATTCGGTTGCCGATGATGCCAATGCCGAATTGGGCATCGTATCCCAACGCATGATCAATGCGGGCTTGGCAAAAGGGCCGAAGGCTTCTCATTCCTATTCATGGAGCATGTTCATGCATATTGAGTACCTGTGGGTAAACCCGAATGTGCGCAATACACTGGATTCCTCGAAGATTCTCTTGTCTCCAAGCGACCCCAAGACCAAGCGCTACAACGACAAGGATAGCCAGAATGGCAAACTGAGTAACGGCCGTTGGTGTGCCAAGAGCATGCGTACCCGCTACAAGGTGGATACCAGCGCACAAAGCTATTGCGTGCATCCCGGAGGTGACAGTCAGGCCGGCAGCAGGATTCTGATGACCACCCATAATATATTGGGAGATACCTCACTGGCCGGTTATAATGCCAATGCCTCCTTTTTGGTGTCGAACCAGAAGCGGAAAATGTATGATCAGGGGATTTGGCTCAGTGCTTCGCAGGTAAATGCAAAGAGAGCTGACGGTCTCGAGTACGTAAGCTTTGTCGGTCCGGATACTCCGGGCAAATGGACGCGTACTAGAAATACCAGAGGGGCCAAGAACACCTTTGACATTAGGAAAAATCGGGCAATCTCCGGCTTGGATTCCGGACAAGGCCAGGTGTCTTTTTCTGACGGATCGGTTGAGATGACTGATAATGCCGGTCTGAAAGCAGCCGTGGTAAAGCACTCTGAGGCTAAAGGGGTAAATACGGAAAAATCTGAAGTTTTAATGACCTCCAGTTGTCACAATAGATAGAGGCAACTTTGGCGATTTGTTGAAGGAAACTGGGACAAAAGAAAAACCGGGTGCAAATGCACCCGGTTTTTTGTTTGTTTCAATCTCTTGCTATTCCGATTCCTCGCCATCTAATCCAGCATCGGCTTCTTCCTCGGGATCAGCCTCAAGAGTCGGCTCCACTTCATTTTGGGATTCACCGCCGGCACAGCCGATGAAATTAGTGGTGGTTAGGCCGAGTATGGCAAAAAGGGTAAAGAGTTTAATTTTCATTGTTTTTACAGTTTTTACTAAATTTATATAAAATTGGAGTTTATCGGCACCGCCTCACAAGGAGACCATTCATGAGAGTGAAATTAAAGTTTATTTGCTTAGAATTGATCACTTTCCACAAAGAATCGCGTGGGATTCACGCCCGCTGCGCGTTTTTTTCGTGTAATGTGCCAAGATTAACCGGATGCAATCCAAAAAACCCCTGAAAAAACAGGGTTTTTTAATTTGGCATGGTGGGTGCTTAAGGGGATGGCAGAATAGTTAACCGTGTCACTGCGGGTGAGCTTGAGTTGAACACAGGCAGGGACACACAACCCAACATACGGAGAATCAGAGAATGAAAAAAAATAATAAGGGTTTCACCCTCATCGAGTTGCTGGTTGTGATCGCCATCATTGGTATCCTTGCTAGCATGTTGCTGCCCGCTCTCGCCAAAGCGAAGGCGAAGGCTAACCGCATCAAGTGCGTAAACAATCTTGGAAGCATCGGCAAGGCCGCTTTGGGCTTCGCTCAGGACAATAGCGAGCGTCTGCCTTGGCAGTTGACCCCGCT
>CAZAIZ010000243.1:0-3358 GCA_964485275.1 uncultured Pedosphaera sp. | reverse complement strand
AAAAGCCGTCCATTGATCGCTAGCGGGCTGGCCGCACGCGCATGCCGTCCAACCATATCTTCACTACCAGGTTCACCATACCACAATACCCCAAGAGGGCCTTTTACCAGCTTGTCAGGGGTTGAAGAGGTGTTGGCGGTATTGCCGTAAAGCCCGGTCCAGTTGCCGGCCCCATTAAGTTTGCCGCGGGTAAATAGAAAGTGGTTATTAATGGTTTGGGATTTGGTTTGGGCTGCCGCATTTGCTACCAGCCCATTTTTGATTTTCTCCAGACTTGGAGGTGCCCATTTGTTTACTGGCCCCAAAACCAGTTTTCCTCCGGAGGGGCGTAATACTCGAGCCAGATGGTTTACGGGCAGATTCACTTCCTCACCCAGCATTGCCCGTTCGGACACAATCAGGTTGGCAAAATAATCGGGCAAATCTGCGTATGCCCAATCAATGGCAATCACCCGGTCTCCCAGTAACCCGGTTTTCATCAGGCGAGAGCGAATTACTTTCAGGCGCTTGGCATCCTGTTCGATTACCACAATGTTGAGCTCGGTGGTTGAGGTCAGATACTCGGCCAATCTCCCGTCACGTGCCCCGGCGATGAGACACCATCCTTTTTTGATTCTGGTTGATGCTAAGACCTGATCTGCCGCTCCCTTAATCCCCTGATCATTGATGGGCTCAAATGTTTCCTTGATTAAACTCTTCTTCTTTTGTGCAGGTTGTGCCGCCAGACAATGGATGGATCCATTATCACTACTCACAAATAGCCGACTATCGGCAACAGCCAGGCTCACTGCATGGCCTTCAACGGCATGATCCATCGCAATTTTTCCATCAGAAATGTTTAGGGATATGACATAGCCGTTCCCGCCGGCAAAAAGCGTTTTGCCCGCAAGCACCATAGGCCCAAGACCTTCGCGGGGGGTGAACCACTTTACCCGGGTCGCATTCAGTGTGCTCTTTTCTTTGGCAATGGCAGATAGTCTGTTGGTGGCTTTGGTTAGCTCAACGGTCAGTTTTTTGAGCTCCTCTGGGTTATTGGAGGCGGCCTTATGTTTCTTGCGGATTTCAGTGATACTCTTGGTTAATGCCGCCGATTCCTTGTCCAGAGATGGCACAGATGAATTGGCCTTGCGATTGGCGGCCCGATCAATGCAGTAGATGCCTTTTTGTGTTGCGATAAAAGCCGTGTCCTTGGTTAGCACCATATCTATGGAGGGGAAATTGGCAAATTGATCTGCCTGCTTCGAACCACTATTGGCATTAAAGGCGATTTTGGTATCGGCTCCCTGATTATTATTCCCGGCAAATAGCTCATTGCCCTCCATCATCGTCCAGGATCCACCGATCTTGCCGCCACCAGAAAGAAACTTTTTGAACTTACCAGTACGCTTATCAAAGGCCACAGGCATACTTCGCCCGGCAGGTATATAAACGGTGTCAGAAGATGCCACAATGTAGCCCTGGGGAGCCGCACCACCATATTGCAAACCCCAAGCCTGATCGCCAACAGTGTCATTCAACCAAACAGGCCGACCGGTCTTAATGTTTAAGGCTACAATATACAATCCTTCGTGAGGAAAGATGCCTGCAGCAGCGTAGAGCACTCCATCTTCCACCAAGACACCGGTCCTTACTGGCCAAAGGGAGGCCATGCGGCCTCTGCCAATAATACGTTCCCCACTGGGACCGGGGCGATATTTCCATATCTGAGTGCCTTTTTCGGCATCCACACAATAGATGTGGCCGTCGTCGGAGCCAAAGTAGATTCGCCCCTCACTTACAAACGGCGCGAACCTAACTGAGCCATCGGTGGCAAAGCTCCATTTGCGTTTACCACTTCGGGTGTCATGCGCATGTACGTGATTATCCACGTTGTTGCCAAAGTAAATTGTATTTCCCGCTGCCACCACGTGGTAGGCACGGTCAGTATGCATGCGAGGCGTTTCCTCTCCGGGGAGGGGCCAGGCTGTACGCGGAGCATGAAGGGATTGGAACGTCCATTGTGCAAAGAGTTTGGCGGGTAAATTAGCCGGTGTCACCCCGGACCGTTTCCCGTTATAACGATAAGTCGGCCAGTCTTCTCCAAAAATATTGAGGGAGAAAAGCGCCAGAAGAAGAAGTGCTGATTTTTTCATGGAGGGAGCGCAATTGTCATCAGTATATGCCGATTACGCAATGGTTTTATTGTAGCAGCTGCATGGCTCGGGCATAATTCCGACCATGGCCAACGTAAAGGATTTTGGTGCCAAGGGTGATGGTAAGGCAAACGACACTGAGGCGCTGCAGCATGCGGTAAACGAAATTGATGGGATACTTGAATTACCCCGCGGAGACTACCGACTCCTGAAGCCGGTCGTTGTCCCATTGCAACGCACCGGTTTTGTGGGAATCCGTGGAGACCAAGGCACCGCACGCATTTTGATGGAAGGAAACGGCCCGGCTCTGCAGATCATAGGCAACCATCAGGGGACCGCTACGCCTTCAACGGTGAAGAGGGAAATCTGGGAGCGGGAGCGTTTTCCGATAATCAGTGGCTTCGAGGTACAGGGACGCCATGCGGAGGCCGATGGAATCCAGCTTTACCGCACAATGCAAACAACCATCCGCGAGGTGCTCATTCGCAACTGTCGGCATGGGATTCATCTTTCTGAGCGCAACCGCAACTTTTTACTCGCTCAATGTCATATATACGACAACAGCGATACCGGTGTTTTTTTTGATCAATGCAACCTGCATCAGGTTATCATCATCGGAAATCATATCAGCTACTGCAAACGTGCCGGGATTCGCCAGTTTGAAGGAGACGTTCATAACATTCAGATTACCGGAAACGATATTGAGTACAATAGTGGGGCCGAAGGCACATCAGGTGAGATCGTATTGGAAGCGGCCAAAGGCATCATCAGTGAATTCACCATTTCCAGTAATACGCTGCAGGCTACGGCCGAGGCCAGTGGCGCAAACATTCTGGTGGACGGCCAGCACGCCGACACTCCCTCAACCGGTGCGCGGTTACTGAACATCACCGGTAATGTGCTTGGCAGCCGCGATCGCGGGGTTTGGATGAAGCAATCCATCCGTGCAAGCATCACTGGCAACACGATCTACGGGGCTACCCAGGAAAACATTCTGCTGCAAGGATGCCAAAACACCGTGATTGGCAGCAACGCCATCGGCACACGACCCAACATGTATGCTAGTTCGCTAAAATACCGCGATGGCGTGCGGCTGGAAAACTGCCGGGACTGCGTGGTTACCGGTAATGTGCTTAATGACATGCAGGATGACAGTCTTTATCTCAAGGACAGCACCGACTGTTCTGCCAGCGGCAACCAGATTACCAATCCTCACAAAAGAGGTA
>CAZAIZ010000242.1:0-3365 GCA_964485275.1 uncultured Pedosphaera sp. | reverse complement strand
CCTGCGGCCTGCGGATCAGTGAATTGTGCGGCCTGCGCGTGATGGATCTGGATGTAAACGACCGTCTGGTACGCGTTTATGGAAAAGGTAAAAAGGAACGCCAATTACCCATCGGTGAACCGGCCATCAAGGCAATCGGCGACTACTGGAGCGCACTGCAGCATCCGCCCTCCGGCGAAATGCCGGTTTTTCTGGCCAACTCCCATGACCTCAAGCCGATTTATCCGCGCATTGTGCAACTGCGCCTAAAGCATTATCTGGAAATCGCCGGATTGGACCCCAAGCTAACGCCACATAAGCTGCGCCACAGCTATGCCACGCACCTGCTTAATGCCGGAGCAGACTTGCGCAGCGTGCAGGAATTATTGGGACACGAAAATCTGGTGACCACCCAAGTCTACACCCACCTCACCACCGACCGGCTCAAGGAAGCCTACAACGACGCGCACCCGCGCGCCTAACTATTCCCAATCAGCGAATAACCTTGAGTTATTCACCGGTTTTTGTTAATAACCCGTCGTTCGGATGAGCGAAAGGAGGGTCGATCTCGGAATTTGGGACAAGCTTACCAAGGCTGTAATGTTTCTACTCATCATTGCCGCCTTGATTGCTGTAGCCGTCTGGTATCTTCCGCTCATCAAACAAAACGAACGTATGCGCGCGATTATCCTTCAACTCGAAGGAGAAGTGGCCGAACAGGAAAAGATCGCCCAACGCCGTAAACTCCAGATTGAAGCCATGCGCAATGACCCGGAAACAGTTGAACGCTATGCCAGAGAAAAACTGGGGTTAGCTAAATTAGGCGAAACGGTCATCCGCTTTGAGGAAGCCGATCCCAACCGGCCTTAGAGCCGTCCTTCAGGCTTGCAATCGGTCTCCGCTTCGCTAGGTTCCCTCCCCTTACCACTTCAAAAGTTATGGCGATTGCAAATGATCTTCGACGCGGCAACGCGGTTAAATTTAATGGCGCTATTTGCGTAGTCATGGAAACCGGCCACGTGAAACCCGGAAAAGGGCCGGCATACATTCAGGCCAAGTTGCGTAATCTTTCCACGGGAAAATCATCAGACCAAAGATTCAATTCCTCTGAAAGTGTGGAGATCGTCCCCATGACCACCCGCAAGCTGGAGTTTAGCTACATGGATGGAGATGACTATGTGCTGGTGGATCCTGAAACCTACGAACAGGAAAATGTCGGAGCGGACCTCATGAGTGAGGTTAAGGATTTCATGACCGAGAACACCCCTCTCACCGCCACCTACGTGGATGGCAAGCTAGGCATGGTAGAGTTGCCCGCCAATGTGATCCTCTCAGTGGCTGATGCCCCAGAAGGCGTAAAAGGCGATTCAGCCAGTAATGTTATGAAGTCCATCACTCTGGAAACCGGCGTGGTCATTCAGGCCCCCCTCTTCATCAAGACCGGCGAAAAGATCAAGGTGGATGTAAAGAATCAGAAATACCTCGAACGCGCCAGCGGATAGAAACGGGGATAGATTATTACTTTCCCGGCTTCAGCGAAGACCGCTGCTTATATTTCTTGGCTAACCTCAAAATCGTACCCAATCGTTTCATGCCCCCGGTACAGGTGGGGTTGCTGAGGTTGGCTGCCGCAGCGCAAACTCCGGTAAAGAGGCTGCGCTGCAAATTCCACCCCTCATGAATTCCCAGCAACATTCCCGCACAAAATGCGTCACCCGCACCAGCTGCACCCTTGATGTATTTCTGCGGCAATTTCAGTGAAGACTGCCAGGATTCCTCCCCAGACGGCAGCAAAACATAGGCTCCCTCTGGATAATGCACACAAACCAGTTCCCTCACCCCTTTACGCAGCAGTGCCGCCGCGGCCTTGCAAAGCGCTTTCGTATCCAGCGCACCATCCTTGCGCCGGATCACGTGCCCAGTGGTTTTGCCTGCCTCCAGTTCATTGAGAATACAGTAATCGGTATATGGCAAAATCGGTGAAACGATTCGGGCAAATCGGTCACTGTCCTCACTCACGCAGTCGATACTGGTTTTCAACCCGGCCCGTTGAGCCTTGGCACACAATGCCGCACCGCGCGTGCCGTATTTCTTGTCTGAAGCATCAATCCCATCGAGCAACAACAGATATCCGATATGGAAAATTTTTGCCTTCGACTTCTTGAAATCAAGCCCTTTGCCATCCCAAAGGGAATTGGCTCCCTGACAGTGAAAAAATGTACGGCGACCGGTCTTCACTTCGGTCATCACATCGGTGTATGAAGTAGGTGCCTTGGTGGTGGAACGCATCTGCGATGTATCAATCTTGTGATTATTGAGATCGGTGAGAATGTAATCCCCCAGTCCATCCTTTCCCACCAATCCGGCTGCACTCATGGGGATTTTAGTGCCCATTTTGGAAAGGTTGATCAAAATGTTATAGGGTGACCCACCCGTGCCTTCACCTTGCGAGACAATATTGGCGAGTGTTTCGCGTTGGGGATACACATCCACCATCTTCACCTGATCCACAATCCAGCTTCCCGACGCCAATATACCATTACGTTTCATAACAAAAAAAGACGACCGTTTATAACGGTCGTCATAGTTGGGTGTCCAGCGCTACTAGCGCAGTTGTACATGACTCTTATTATGGACCATAACGGTGAATTTCAAGGTGACTTCCAATGATTGACCGTTTTTGTGGTTAACCTTCACGCGCTTCAATTCGCCTGAGTTGGTGATGCCCTCAAAAAAGGCCTCACGGGCATGAAACGCAACAGTGCTAATATCATTATTTTCAGTGCCAACAGATTCTTTTATCTGGCAGGAACCCCGAAAAACAATACGGCCTCTTTCCAGACGAGGAGTCAAGGTCAGGGTCACCCCGACCTCCACAGATTGATCTTGGCCGGGAATAGGTATTTCACGACCAACCTTCACACAGGCTTCCTCCCCATCAATCGTGATAATACGCGGTGCCGATAAAATATCTTGGCCCTCGAAAAATTTTGCCTCGACCAAAATCTGTTGGGACCGAGATGCATGGCCCTTTGTGGTTTCAGGAGATTTACATCCCGAAACCCACAGTCCCATAAATAAAAGAAATATATACTTCATAAGAAAAAACCCCCTGCAACAGTTCATCCTATAGAATTCATCAAAATTATAGCCAAACTTATCCTCTTCTCCCATTTGACGAATCGCTGCTGCTACATTAGTTTTGCCTGAGCCATTCGTGAACATCCCTCACCACCATATCAATATTTTCTGGAGCGAAGAAGATTCATGTTTTGTAGGTGATGTTCCGGACCTTAAGCATTGTACCGGTCAGGGAGATTCTCCACAGGAAGCCTTGGAGGATGTCCTTGAAACCCGGGACGCATGGATAGAAGCCTGTCTCAGTG
>CAZAIZ010000241.1:0-3372 GCA_964485275.1 uncultured Pedosphaera sp. | reverse complement strand
CAACCGGATCACCATTGGCTCCGGTATGGGCATAGGATTGATCGTCTGAAATACAGAAAAGTATATTGGGAGAGGCAGCAATTAGGCCTAGTGAAGAAAATAGGAAAACTAAAAAGCAGGGAATCAACCTCATGATTAACCAAATAAAACTAGTCCAGATTAGAATGCATCTCCTCCTTTGTCGGCGTCTTGGAAGGCACCCCCTCCTTCGGAATCTTCACCTTGGCTGTCCAAAGGATGGCGTTGAGCATCAATTTGCGGTTGTCATCGTTCTGCCAGTTCATATGCACGTGCCCACCGGTGAAACCAAATCCGCGTCCGCCATCAGCACGTTCGTACGCCCAAGCCACATGCTGACTCTCCCCATTAGCCACGGCCTTGCGCACGGCAGGATTGCCACTACGCGCGCCATCCTTGCGCCGCAAAGTTTTTGCCGGCGGCAGGTCCGTAAGAATCGGTGTCACTCCCTTGAGATTCTTCACAAAACGCATATGGTAATACCATTCGTCATTTGCACTGTAAGGTTTAACCCCATTCCAAATTTCATGTTTTTGAGGTTTAAAGCTAGGCACCCAATGCGGGTTCACGCTCCAGTTCAGATCACAAAACCCACCCATCCACTCGAGGAACTTGTTGCCCGGATCACCCTTGATGGCTTCAGTAGCCCAGTGAATCATCACTACACCTTTTCCCTTTTTCATCAGTGCATCAAACTCCTTGAGCTTAGGATTAAGCACATGCCCCCCATGGCCGGTACAAAAAATGACAATGGTGGACGCATCATCCAAAACGGACTCGTCCTTCGGGTAACCCACATCCTTGATGACCATCGCCTCAACAGGCAGGCCTGATTCATTAAGGGCTTTTGCCAGAAGCATGTTCCCTGCCCGGTGTTCATGAGCCAATCGACCATGGCTCGGCTTTCCGGAGATAAAAATTACTTTAGCCTTCTCGGCCGCTTCGACAACTGTACCAGACAACAGGCCCGCCAATACACATAGGTTTAGTATCAGATTTTTCATTTTTAAATCAACCGACTTATTGGGTAGCGGGTATGCTAATCACTTTCACTTCATTCCAATAGGCCCACTCATTGCGCCAACCCGAAGGCTGGTTCTCCAATTGGAGCTTGATCTTTTTCCCTGCGTACCCCGAAAGATCAACCGTATGAGTGAACCACTCATCTTTTACTGTTTTTGAAGAAACCGGTTTTTCGGAGATGATTTTCCCATTTACTCTAACACGCAACAACCAATCCCCATGCGGATGATGACTGACAACAGCGGTGAGAATAGTTTTCTTGTTCTTTGGAACATCAAGTTCCCTGGTTAATTCAGAGGGGACTCCACGCTTCAAGGGATGAGTCTGAACCGCCGACCGGTTCCTAAAGGCGGAATGATGAACCACCCCTCCCTCTCCAACATTCCTTACCGAAAACCCAGGAGCCACTTTTTTAATCACTTTTTGCCAAGACCCTTTAGGCTTAGCAGCACTCACTTCCCCCAAAATCCGACGGGGCACAAACTCCTGAAGCTTTGGCATCTTGGAACCCACCGCCAAAGTCAAAGCCTTGGCTTGGTTCTCCGGAACCATTGGCTCCAGGGCCAACCAGAGCATACGCGGGATATTATGATCTTCCACGTCCTCCTCATGGGACGCCAAAGCCCCCAAAATAGACCAGCGCTGATCGAAAGGCAGTCGCTGCAATGCGGCGGCCAGATAAAGCCGTACTACAGGTGATTTATCACTTTTGGCCAAAACGTTAAATTTATCCAAAGCCTTGGGCGAAGGCTTTTTATCTTCACACAAAAACTGAATCGTCCAGGCCCGAACATATTCATCAGAGTGGGAAAGAAGCTCAATCAACCGCGCACCCTCTTTTGCCTTTAAACCACCCGTCACGTGAAGAGCCCATAAAGCCCGCAGGCGTTTTCCCTGGGTTTTGGCTTGCCTAAGCATTTCTTCCAGCTTCGTGTGAACTCTGGTGGAGTCCAGTTTCCCGGTAATCGCGCGATGATGAAGAATAACCCGGGCATGACGTACATACCAATCATTGGAATGTTTCTGCATCTCAACCAGTTCCAGATCACTCAATGAACGAAGGTTGGGGCGTTTAATGGGTTTACTACCCTTTGGCATGATCCGGTAAACCCGACTGGAGTTCGGAAACTTGACCTCATTCCCACATATATTCTGATCGTGCCAATCAAGAATATAGACTGCCCCTTCAGGGCCGATTTCAACACTAAAACCAACCCAGGCAAGGTCATTAGCCGGCAAAAAATCCTCACCGTGCTTCCCAATAAAACTCGAGCCTTTCGGCACCATGTAGTCAGTCAATACACTGTGCTGGTGAATGTTACACATGAAGAGCTGGTTTCGGTATTTTGCCGGGAACGCATCAGCAAGATAAAAACGCGCGCCTCCGTGAGCCGACTTGTGTGCATGATCTCGGATTGTCTTGATGTTATCATAAACAAAACGGTTCACGTTTTGTCTGCTTTGCTTGTGATAAACCCCTCCTTGAACGATATGAAACAAGTGGGGAATTACGCAGCAGGTGGCAAAGCCCTGCCCATGATCGTTGAAATCAAATCCCCACGGATTGGATAATCCCTCGGCAAACACTTCAAACTCCTCACTCACAGGATGCCAGCGCCAAATACCTCCATCGATATACTGCCGCTCACTCTCCGGAGCACCCGGCTTGCCCACCTGCGAACGTGTGAAAACACCGTGGCAACCATAAAGCCATCCGTCAGGACCCCAGATAAAACTGTTCAGGGTCTCATGCCGATCGTGGATACCCCAACCATCGAGCAGAACCTTGGGTTCACCATCGGGCTTGTCATCCCCATCATTGTCAGGAATAAAAATCAGTTCAGGCGGTTTTCCGACATAGACTCCACCCATTCCAACAGCAATACCTGAACTAAAAGTGAGCTTGTCGGTAAAAAGTTTTTTGGTATCAAAAACACCGTCTCCATTCATATCCTCAAATATCTGGATTCGGTTGCGCTGATCCTCACTGTGGGACCCTCGGGTTTTGTAATTGTAATTCTCCAGGGTCCATAGCCGACCACGGTCATCAAAACAAAAGGCAATACATTCACCTATATCAGGTTCAGCCACAAAAGCGGTCACTTCAAATCCCTTGGGCACCGTCATCTGCTTAATGGCTTCGGCAGGCTTTAAAAACTTGGCATTGCTCGTGGGGGTGGCAGACCAAAACCAGAGGGTTGATCCAAAAACGAGAGCGAGAACGGTAACTATTCGGTATTTCATCACTTGGGAAGCTCCACTTGTTTCTCAGTTCTGAGGTATTTAATCAAATCAAGAATTTCTTTATCCTTCAGAGTCAATAGCAACCCT
>CAZAIZ010000240.1:0-3384 GCA_964485275.1 uncultured Pedosphaera sp. | reverse complement strand
CTCATCATTGCCACCGCGTAATCCGGGATAAAGCCAGCCGCGTCTTCCCTCATCATAAATCCCTGCACTCCACATGCGCTCTGGCTTATTGGGGTCAATCTCCACTTGATAGCCATGGACCCGCCCGGCGGGAATCTTTTTGGTTTTACCGTTTTCCAGCGTCTTGGTGACTTCCTTGTCATAGACGTTGGATCGGATTTGTACGCCGGAATTAAGGCGGTTATCACACTTGTATTCATATTCCAGAATGAAATCACCGTAATGCTTCTTGGTGCAGAGGAAGGAATTGGGGGTGCCATTGACTGCAGTTCCGACAATGGTGCCGTCCTTAATGGTGTACTTGGCGATGCCTCCCTTTTGAGTCCAGCCGGTAAAATTCTTTCCATTAAAAAGGTTCTTAAAACCCTTTTCCTGCGCGTTGATAAAGGGGCACACCAAGACTGCCAAAAATGTTAATTTACGCTTCACCTCCACAGGCTAATCTCGGGCTTAAGTCGTTGGCAAGCACGTTTGAAGGGAGTGTCACATCAATTTGAAAGGGTGAGTCACATACAAATGAAATTGGGGAATGAAAAGTGAGTTATGAGACAAGAAGCTATCAAGGGGTGATGGTTGAAAACTAAGGGTGGAGCATGCAAACGACTGTTCTGGGTGCATAATTTTATCTAAAGTAGGACACTATTTATTGCACGAATTTGCAAATGCGCGGGAAACCTCATATGGGATATAATAATCACGCATAGAAGGCGGTCTTTAGATTAATATTATTAACTATCGGACTTGTTTTGTATCAGAAATCCGTGGCACGAAAATTGCGATGGGGGGATCAGTGGGCCAAATTAATCCTGCTTAGAAATAAATCCTGCTTAGAAATAAGTAAAAACAAAATACCCGACGAAATGAAGACTCAAAGAGCATTTACCCTTATCGAACTTTTGGTTGTAATTGCCATTATTGGCATTCTCGCTTCCATGCTTCTGCCCACCCTTGCCAAGGCCAAGAAGAAGACCCTCCGCATCAAATGTATGAATAATATTAAGAACGGTGGAGGTAGCGCCCTGCAGTCCTATGCGCTCGAATTCGAGGCTTTCCCTTGGCACTTTACCGGTACCAATGCCGAATATAAGGCACAGGGGTATCGTAACTGGATGGATCCTTTCCGCTTGGGATATGTGTGGGGGGCGAACACCATGAAGGAATCTTTGGACAACATCAAAATGCTTGCTTCACCCACCGATCCAGCTGTGGTTGCCAAGAATCAGAGGACCAATAAATACAGCACCCGGGACTACAAGTGGGGGCAGTTGGCCATTTGGTATCAAACCCAGAGCTATGCCCTATCCTTGGGTGGTGATGATCTTCTTCCTGAAACCATATTGATGACCACCCGGAACTGGGTTGGTGATGGCGGAACAAATCGCAAGGCCTACTGGAAGAAGTATGGGGGTAAGAACCACAATGACCAGTGGGAGTTTAATCGCGGTGTTGTGAAACCAAATGAGATGTGGGGCAATGCCAACTGGAGGACCAACAATAAAAACAACAAGTGGGGCAAAAAGCTCGATCCGATTGCCAACCGTTGGATGGGAGACGGTTTTGTAAATCCGGCAAAAGGGGCTACTTCCAAGAGCGTCAAAAAGGTGACGATGAACATGCTTGAAACAGGCCAAGGCTGTGTGCTCACGACTGATATGTCTGCAAAAATGGTTAATTCCAATGTGGAACTTGAAATGGCGCTGGACAAACACAAGGAAGCAAAGGGAGGACGGGCAGCGACCTCCGGCTCGTTAACCTTTCTGCGCCCTTACCAGAATTAGACGAAGCAAAGGTATTATTTAAAAACATGAAAAAACTGATACACACCGTGATTGTCTCTACCGTCGCTTTAGCGGGGGCCACTCAGTTCATTGGCTGCTCTGATGCATCGCCTGAAGACCCACCTGAAGCTGCTCAGGAAGAGGAAGAAGAGGAAAGTGGCCCCGAAGGCGAGGAGGGGGAAGGCGAATAGACGCTGTATTTTCAATCTAAAACAACCAAAGACGCCGCCTATTAATAGGCGGCGTTTTTTCTTGGGAGGGTTGCGAAGGGCAAAACACCAGCCACACACTCCGCCCTTGCTTCACAAAATCTTAAAACGGAAAGGGTCGAGCAGATGCCTTGCTATTTGGTTTTCAGAATAAACCAGCTCTAGGGTTTATTCCTCCAGCTCACCCTCCTCTTCCATGGCTTGCTCTTGTTCTGGAGTGACTTCTTCGGCCTCCTCTTTCGCCGCGCACCCGGCAAGCTGGAAGACCGCACTTACGGCGAAGCCGGACACAATGAATAATTGAACTAATTTTTGCATCGGGACAGGTGTATAGCCAAGAAGCAGGCCGTAAGCCAAACCAAAAAACACGCATTTTGCGTGGGGTTCAAACTCGAACCTGCTTTATCAATGCAGAGGACACGTTAAACGGACAAAATCAGGCTTTTTTTATTGATTATATGACGGCGTTAAAGAGGCATCATTTTTGCTATAGGGATGGGAGCCGCCCTGCGGAGGCACTATTACTGTGGTTTGAGACAAGCCACATAACCCAAGAATCCGGCAAATACCTGACGGGTTGAAAGTAGAATATAAATTAATGAAAACTCAAAAAGCATTTACCCTTATCGAACTTTTGGTTGTGATTGCCATTATCGGCATTCTCGCATCCATGCTGCTGCCCACCCTTGCCAAGGCCAAGAAAAAGGCGAACCGCCTGAAGTGTTCAGGCAACATCAAAGGTATAGGACAGGCCTTTGCCGGTTGTGATGCGGACTTGGGTAATGTGCCCTGGATGCTGACGGCTGAAGATGCCGATGCCGCCTTCAAGGACGCTTACGGCACGACAGGCGGCAATAATCCGCGTTACTGGAACGTTAGGAATATTCAGCTACTTTGGAATGTTCCCGCCTTAAGGAAGGCGCTGGATAGCGCGACTGCCCTGCTTTCTCCCAGCGATCCGGAAGCCAAGCGTACCAGTGACAAGGAAAAGGCCAAGGACGGCTGGGGCGGTGCCTCGGTAACCAAGACCGGTGCAATCAGTAAATACACCGGCAAACCCATTGTTTTCTGGAATGCCCCCAAGACCGGGACGCGTATTAGCCAGAGCGTGAGTCGCCGGGCACAGAGCTATGGGGTTTGCATGGGAGGCGATAATCTGGTGCCCGAAACCATTATGACCGTGACCCGCAACGCGGGCGGAGATTGCTATGCCAAAAACGGTAAAAACGGTTTTGTGCGCAAAGACGGTAAAATCTTCATGGCTTCACACAGGAATTATTTCCATATCAGCGGTCGCGCGCGTAATCACTTGGAGTTGAACCACTCCAGTGCAGGCGGTTGGAGTGATCCTGCGATTG
>CAZAIZ010000239.1:0-3430 GCA_964485275.1 uncultured Pedosphaera sp. | reverse complement strand
ATAAATTCAGTAATTTCTACGAATATTTTCCCTCGCTAGGGGGTCAAACTTGGGCTGTTCCGTAGCTGTAGCTATCTGAATTTATCCAGTCAATTTATCGCCAAATTAGGTTGATTTATTGGTTCCTTATTGGGGGTCAAATAGACGTTGTTCAGTGGGTGCAGTTAAACAGCCGTTTTTTGACCGCTTTATACCCAAAACTGGTTGATAATTGTGAATAAATCTGTTAATAACCATGGCTTCTAAGGAGGAGATAGGTTCCCAAGAGAAGGGTGACCCATCGCTTGGGTGGATGGTTGTGAAGGTTATTGGTCGGATTTGGCTACCAGTAGCGGTATTCGGGGTGTTCCTAATGGCGCTTCAGTACCGGCCGGAAGTTTATAAACTTTTCCTCGAAAATAGCCGATGGGTTTCAGTTGGGTTATTCACCTACGGGGTGCAAATCGGTGCCTGGTTGTCCCTTGGGTTTCTGGTAAATCGCCTGATAACCGTTTTTTTCTGGGACGGATTTATTGGAGGTATTTCAGAACGTCGGGTACCTCGTTTACCCAAGGATGTCACCGCTATTGTGATCTTTTCGGTGGTGGCCTTGGCCATTGCTTCCACTGTTTTCGATAAAGATACAACGAAGATTATCGCTGCCTCAGGGGCAGTGAGTGTCGTTGTCGGTTTGGCGTTGCGGACGGTTATCTTGGACCTCTTCATGGGGTTGGCCATTCATGTCGATCGCCCCTTCAAAATTGGCGATTGGATCATGGTCCACCAAAACCGCGTGGAAACACACATTGTGGCCGAGGTGATAGAAATCAACTGGCGAACCACCCGATTAAGGACCACAAAAAACAACATGGTGGTCGTTCCCAACAGCAGGCTGGGAGAAACAATTGTGACCAACTACATGGAGCCAAAACCGCATTTTCGGATGGATTTGGACTTCACCATTGATTTTGAAGTGCCTTCTGAGCGGGCGATCAGGGTGCTGACAGCCGGTATTCGTGCGGCCGCCGAGCATCGGGGGATTCTGGGTAAACCGGAGCCCGAGGTGAGGATGAAGGAGTCCACCCTGGAAGGAATGGTCTACGAGGTGCGTTATTTCATTTTGCCCAAGCACATTTCGCCCAACGACTCCAAGCATGTGGTGAACCGAACAGTGCTTGAACATTTGATCCATTCAGGTATTATGCCGGCACATTCGAAGGAGGAGGTTTTTCTTTCCCGCCGCGAAAGACGAACACTCGATGCCTCCTTGGAGGAGGATTTGCACCAGCTGCTTACGCGCACCGAATTATTCCGTGAGCTGAGTGCGTCTGAGTTTAAGGGGTTGTTTGAAGAAATGCGCAAGCACACCCTCGGGGAGGGTGAGGTGGTCTATCAGCAACAGGAAGAGGGGGATTCCATGTTTGTATGCTTGGAGGGGCTTTTAAGTAGTTCGGTTAACCTTGAGGGGGAGGGTGACGTGAAGGTTCGAACCATTCGCGCGGGCCAGTATTTTGGAGAGAAGGCCGTCTTGGGCGATTCAAGTCGCAACACCACCATAACCACCGACACGGAAGTTTTATTGTATGAAATTTCCCGTGAGGCGTTTGAACCTGTCCTCACCCAGCACAAGGGGCTGCGAGATCAGTTGCAGGGGAGTGCTGACAAGGCAGGTGAAGAGGTGAAGAAAAAGGTGCGCAAAGCCGTCGAAGAGAAGGCGGTCCAGCCGGTGGCCAGAAAGAAAACGGCGATGCAGAAGGTCGCTCAGGCATTCTTCCCGGGTATGTTCGAGGACGATGAGGAACCGGAAAAGGGGGGAGAGGAAACCAATGTCAAATAAGGTTAACCGAAGGCAGCTCAAGGCCGCGTTACTCGCATTGATCCTGGCGGGGGTTGCCCTGGCAAAGGCACAGCCTGTCCCCGGTGCTACTTTTACTCCAAGCCGCGTGAAACCGTGGTTGCAGGATGCGCTGATCCAACTGGCCCAGTTGCCCGAGGGCACCAACTCAGTAAAGATTGCTACTGAGCGTCTAACCTTGAGCTATATTGATCCGCTGCGGGCGACGCAATTGCTGGCCCTGCACGGATACACCATCGGTAAGCCCGATACTCCGGTTAACTCAACCAATCTGCCGGTTGTTGTTGCTTTGTCCGGCACGATCAATGTGGACACAGTACCTGCGGCGGCGGAAAAATTTCCCCAAACAGAATCCGACCCGACCAATGAGTTGGTGGTGTTCCATGATGAAAATGATCCATCCCAATTGAGTGGATTCATGGCGACCGTAAAAAATGATATTGATCTACCCGCCCGCCAAATGATCATAGAGGCAATGATCCTGGAGGTTTCCTCCACCGCGTTGAAGGAATTGGGAGTCAAATGGACCCGGGTTTCAGGGGCCAAGGAGAGTGGTAATTTCATTAATTCCAAACTCAGTAGTTTAGTGGTCGGTAGTATCAAGCATCCGGCGACCGATGCCGCACTGGATCTGACTACCAAGGGGATTTTTCATGACCTGAACACCCAAATCAAGGCGCTGGTGCGTGAAGGGGAGGCCGAAATTCTTTCCCGGCCGAGTGTATTGGCATTGGACAACCGCATGGCCTATATCAGCGTGGCCGAGGACATACCCATAGCTAGAAGCAACTATTCTAAAAATGACTATCAGAGCACGAGCTTTGGAAAAGAGAAGGCCGGTATTACTCTGGCACTGCGCCCGCGGATTGATGCCAAAGGCCAGGAGGTGAGTATGCAGGTGAATGCGGAGGTAACCGCCAAGGTGCCAGATGGGGATCTTGAGGTCAGAAACAAGGATGGGATGATTCTTGCCAGTGCACCAACCATTTCCAGACGTGAGGTAAAGACCTACGTGCGGGTGGCCAATAATACACCTTTCATCATTGGCGGTCTGATAGCAAAGGACAAACAGAGCACCGTCGATAAGGTGCCGATTCTGGGGGATATCCCCTTGCTGGGAGGGCTATTCCGCAGCAAAAAGAATCAGGCGGTGAATCGCGAGGTGATCATTGTTCTTACGCCCTTTGTTCTGCCTGAGGAGCATGTCATTGGCAAGAACATGCCCAAGGATGAGGACGCTTTTGACAGCGTGGACAATCAGCTCTTCAGGGATGCCTATCGCATCCGTGCCGAGGACACATTTGACCTCAACTACCTCTACGAAAATAAACAGCTTCGACGCATGAAGGCTCTGGCAAACCGAATTATTGCTACAGACGTGAAGTTGGCTACTGAGTATCCCTACAGTCAATTTGTCGACAAGGCTGTTCCGGGTGAAGCCATCCTTTGTTACCGGCAGATATATGAGGTGCTCAAGCGAAGGGACATGCAAAAGAAATTGAATTCAACGAAGTTAATTTTCTTTGAATCCGATCGCAATATCGGTTCCGGGCACCAGGTCCAATTCTTGGAGGAGTACATTCGCAACAATGCGCC
>CAZAIZ010000238.1:0-3430 GCA_964485275.1 uncultured Pedosphaera sp. | reverse complement strand
ATAGCGTCTGATTTTGACTGGCTATTTTGTGAATGTATTCACAAAAAAGCAACCCAATATGACGCTTTTTTGAGACTGTTTAAACCCTGTTTTCAAAGGATTTTGTCACCCCCCCCTGTCTCAACTTCACCTTGCCCGAAAGGTGCATCTAATTTACATCAAGTCATGCGCTTTTTTGGACCTCTATTCGCGGTAATTATTACTCATGAAGTCAGTGCTCAAATTGAAGCTCCAGATACCAAATTTGCCGAATATCTTGTGGCTCCGATTCATGTGCACCGGCTTGTCACCAAAGGAGAATTGAATCTCACCACAACGCTAGAAAAGAAGGATTTGGACCGCATTTACGCAAAAGTTAACCGTATTTGGGGCCATGCGGGGATTCATTTTCCCATTCAGACCCTTACCACAGAAGCAGCTCCCACCCCGGAAATCTACCGGCAAAATCATCAAAAACGACAACTGGGCTGGATGCTCGCTTTACGCACAAAAACCAGCAGGTCCACAAACCAGTTCCATATCTATTATCTCAAGCGCTTTCTGGCCAATGGCGTCTACATCGGTCCCGACGGCATGTTTGTAAAAGACACAGCCCGACTCCGCCCCACCGAAGGAGGGGTTGATGAGCCTATCCCAAGAGTAACTTCCCATGAACTAGGTCATGCTTTAACGTTACAGCACCGTCAGAATGTAACTAATCTGCTCTCAAGTGGCACCAGTGGGTGGGCTTTGAACGATAAAGAGATAAAACAAGCTAGGAATGCAGCCCAAAAAAAACCGTGGATTCAATCGGCTGCAACCATCCTCAAAAAAGCCGATCAAACTTACAAGGCGGGAGAAAAAGAAAAAGCCCGTGAGCTGTATCGGCTTATTGCCCGCATCCCCCTGCGTTGCCCCGAAACCAGTCGGGCAAAGAAGCGCTCCAATCTGGATTAAATAAAAATCTCACACTTGGGCAGGGCCTGCTCCACCTGAATCAGTTCCTCACGAGGCACCGAATTACCGTAAAGCCAAAGTTGTTTGAGGTTCTTGAGTTCACAGAGGGCATTGACCCGGGTAATTCCATTCTTCTCCAAATACAGGTAACGCAACTGTGAAAACTCCCTTAGCAAGGCAACATCACTCAGTCCCGTTCTGGAAAGACCCAACATCTTGAGTTTGGGTAATTGCCGTAGACCGGCCACCATCGCCGGCCAATCCTCAATCTCTTGATCATCAAGCTTCACCTGCTCCACCGCTTCCAATTGTTCCTTTGTCAACTCCCCTTCGGGCCACATGGAAGCCGCCCGAATCGCTTCATCCAGCACTTCAGGCAAAGCCTCATTGCTGGTCTGCATCAGTTTTGCCAAGGCAACTTCCGGCGGCGCCCCGCAGTGAGGACACATCAACGCCGTGGAACTGACGGGTTGACTGCACTCAGCGCATTGGGTCATTGACATGCTTCTGATATACATCAGCCATACTGCGTTGACACGCTTCTTTCGAAGGTTAGTCTCCTGCCCCATGCGCATGTTTCTCATCACCTTGATTGGTTTTCTGCCGGTTTCTCTTCAAGCCAAGCAAGGCTCCCCTCCCAATATCGTGGTCATCTTTATGGACGACATGGCCTACGCGGATATCGGGCCCTTTGGTGCGAAGGGATATGAAACACCGCACCTGAACCGTATGGCAAAGGAAGGCCGCAAATTCACCGATTTTTATGTTACCCAAGCGGTCTGCAGCGCCTCACGTGCCGGCCTACTTACCGGCTGCTACAACGTACGCGTTGGAATTCTCGGCGCTCTCGGCCCCAAGGCCACCCATGGCATTAATTCAAGTGAAGTAACTCTGGCTGAAATCTGTAAGCAAAAAGGCTATGCCACCGCCTGCTACGGCAAATGGCACCTCGGGCATCACAAAAAGTTTCTGCCGATGCAACATGGCTTCGATGACTACTTCGGACTGCCTTACTCCAATGACATGTGGCCCTACCACCCGGGCGTACTGCATTTACCCATGGAACAACGCCTAAAAAAATGGACGCACCTCCCTCTCATTGATGGCAATAGCGTCATTAACCCCAAGGTCACCGGCACTGACCAGGAACAGCTCACCACCCAATATACTGAACGGGCCGTACAGTTCATTGAAACGAATAAGGCCAATCCCTTTTTCGTTTATCTTCCTCATTCCATGGTACATGTCCCCCTTTACGTTTCATCCAAGTTTAAGGGCAAAAGCAAGTCCGGCCTTTTTGGTGACGTGATGATGGAGGTCGACTGGAGCGTAGGGCGAATCCTCGAAACACTCCGTAAACATAAGCTCGATGAGAAAACTCTCGTCATATTTACCAGCGACAATGGACCGTGGCTTTCCTATGGCGACCATGCCGGCTCTTCTGGCCCTCTAAGGGAAGGAAAGGGAACCATGTTCGATGGCGGTTGCCGCGAGAGCACGCTGATGTGGTGGCCCGGAACCATTCCTGCAGGAAGCATCTGCAACACTCCCGCCATGACCATCGATATTCTGCCCACAGTTGCTGAGATGATCGGGGCCAAACTCCCCACGCATACCATTGATGGCAAAAGCATCATTAACCTGGTTAAAGGCACCAGCAATGAAAGCCCTCAGGAAGCCTACTACTTCTATTATGGCAAACAACTGCAGGCCATTCGCATGGGTAAATGGAAACTCCATTTTCCTCATGGCTACCGTACCATGGCCGGCAAACCCGGAGGCAAGGGAGGGATTCCCACCAGATACAGTCAGGCCAAAATTGAGCTTTCCCTCTTTGATATGGAACAGGACATCGGTGAAACCACCGATGTGAAAGACAAGCATCCGCAGGTCCTCAAAAAGCTTCTGGCTCTCGGAGAGAAGATGCGCGCTGAACTCGGGGACAACCGCCGGCCAGGCAAAGGCATGCGCCAGCCGGGCCGCCTGTAAGCTCATCACCCCATTTTCCTTTACCTTAGCTCATGCCACCGTTAAAAGCTTCTGCCATGAAGACCCCTTTCTCAGTCCTCAGTGCAGTATGTCTGTCAGCAGTATTTCTATTTATTGGTTGCAAACCAAAGCCAAATGGAACGGAGCCTGGTGGAAGCTCCGAAGATGCCACCATCGCCTACGTGACTAACGGAGTAGACCCATTCTGGGATCTCTGTGCAGCGGGGGTCCGTATAGCGGAAAAAGAATTTAACATCAAATGTGAGGTGCACATGCCCACCAAAGGAGTGGTTGACCAGAAGCGGATCATGGAGGGACTGCTGGCCAAGGGTGTAGCGGGAATTGCGGTCAGCCCGGTGGACGCGGAAAACCAGACGCCTTTCCTGAATGAAGTAGCCCAAAACAGTAAACTCATTACTCAGGATGCCGATGCACCCGATAGCAAGCGCATCGCCTACATTGGCACCAATAACTATAAAGCCGGTCGTGCACTGGGAAAACTGGT
>CAZAIZ010000237.1:0-3444 GCA_964485275.1 uncultured Pedosphaera sp. | reverse complement strand
CCGCCTCCACCTTACCCACTAAATCCGCACCCACATCAGCCGCCTTGGTATAGATGCCTCCGCCCACACGCGCAAAGAGAGCAATTGAGGATGCGCCAAAGGAAAAGCCGGTTAACACGGTAATAATCTTATTGGTATCCCACCCCTGTCCTTGATAAAAAATAAAAAGGCAACTGAGACCAAGTACTCCCAAGCCAACTACCCCCATACCCATCACTGAACCGCCCTTGAAAGCAACGTCGAGCGCGGCGTTAAGACCCGTGCGCGCAGCGTTGGCGGTGCGTACATTGGCCTTGGTGGCAACCTTCATTCCGATGATCCCAGCCAATGCGGAGCAGGTGGCTCCAACAATAAATGAAAGCGCGATCAGAGGACTGGATCCTTCGCTGGTTGAACCTTGATAGGCAAGCAGCAAGGCAACCCCAACCACAAACCACGCCAGTTTGGAATACTCCGCTTTCAGGAACGCCATAGCCCCGTCGGTAATGTAGGTGGAGATGCGCTTCATCCGGTCGGTACCGATGTCCTGATTTGCCACCCATTGCGCGCGCATATAGGTAAAAATTAGGGCTGCGATACCCACGGCTGGAATTACGTATATAATATTTGAGTCCATTATTTGAATTGTCGGGTCAGAAGTACATTGGAACAGTTGGGAACACCCCTCCGTATTTGCCAAGGCAATCTACCATCCCTCCAAGCGATGTTAAACCGAAATTGTCATCATAAGTCAAGAAATACAGGGTTTAAAGCACCACTTGACCCTATTGTACCTACCGCATAACCTGAAGGCACCGATTACACATCATGAGTAAGCAAACTGATTCCTCGCGCCGCGATTTTCTCAAAACTTCCACCGCTACTGCCGGAGCGGCGCTCGCATTCCCCACCGTCACTTTCGGAAAACCCAACAGCGCCAAGCTCAAGATTGGCTGGATCGGTTGCGGTGGACGCGGTTCAGGCGCCATCAACCAGGCTTTGAGCGCAGACTCCAATATTGAACTCCACGCCATCGGCGAGGCATTTCAAGACAAGGCTGATGCAGGCCTGGAACGCATCAAAAAATATCATCCGGGCAAGATTAGTGGTGAGGTAAAAAAACGCATGTTCGTGGGACTGGATGCATACAAAAAAGTTATTGATAGTGGCGTGGATGTAGTGCTTTTGACCACCCCTCCAGGTTTCCGCCCGCAACATATCAAGGCTGCAGTCGATGCGGGGAAACACGTTTTTGCCGAGAAACCCATGGCCACTGATGCCCCCGGGGTGCAATCGGTGATGAAATCCATTGAAAAAGCGAAGAAACAGGGTACCTCCATCGTTGATGGCTTCGTCTGGCGATGGACCTATGCCCAGCGTGACACCTATAAGCGTATTCTCGACGGTGAACTGGGGGATCTGCAGGCCATTTATTCCAGCTACAACAATAACGCCCGCAAGCGTTATGTAGACTGGAACCGTGAAAACACCAAGACCGATGTGGAGTACATGCTCCGCCGGTGGTACTACTTCACCTGGCTTTCAGGTGACCATATCGTCGAACAGGCCGTGCACAGTATCGATAAAATGCTCTGGGCCAAGAACGACGAGGTTCCCGCCTACGTGGTGGCCAATGGCGGTCGCCAGAACCGTGGCGAGGATGAAGGCAATATCTACGATCACTTCGGGGTTGAATTCGCCTGGGCCGATGGAACGCAGGGTTACCACTTCTCCCGCCAGATGGACAACTGTGAAAATGGTGTCTGGGACCGCGTCTATGGTTCCAAGGGCAAGTACACCGGCGAATCGGGCCGTAAGCTCCATGTTTTTTCCAACAAGAAGGATGGACTCATGTGGCGGTGGAATGCCGGACCCAATGGCGAACGCAGCAACAACGGCTACCAGACCGAGCACGATGAAATGTACGCGGCCATCCGCGATGGGAAACCGCTCAATACGGGCGATCGCATGATCAAGACCACGCTCACGGCCATGATGGCTCGCACAGCTGCCTACACAGGCAAGAAGGTCACCAAGGAAATGATGCTCGAATCAAAGGAACAACTGGTGCCCGACAAGATTTCTTTCGACATGAAGTTTCCTCCCAGGGCCGTGCGCCATGCTGGCCGTGACGAGACACTAAAGCCCCACGGCTGGGCATAAGCCGGACTGAGAAGTTACCGCTAAACAGTGAAGAGCCCCACCCTCTTCCCCGAAAAGTCTACTTTTCTTTCTGTGGTTCCACCGGGATGGGCGGGTTCTTTGGCTGAGCCGGCTTTTTCTCCTTCGCCTCTTTCAGGGCTTTTTGCATATCAAACCCTTTTAAGGCTTCATCCTTGTTGAAGACCTTCATTTCCTCCTGGGAAAATGTCTTGAGCGGTTTACCTACTGTCTTGAAACGGTCCCCTTCCTCATACTGTTCAAAAACATACCCATCCTCTCCGTGTTTGGTCAGGACTGCATCCGTCACCCGCAGTTCCTCATCGGGCAGTTTCTGGTCTCCATAGGCAATTAAATCCACGAAATACAAATGATTCCCTTTCGCCCCCCAAATGCCATGGGAAAGGTCGCGGATATATTTCCCTTTAATCACATTGCCCTTATCATCAACACCCGGGGAAAGAAACATGACCGAATAGGTATGGTCCACACGCCAGATAATTTCCGATCGGTATTCCGGGTCATCAGGATCGGTTTCCACCCAGCGGCCCACAAAGGGAAGCTCCTCATCACTCACCGGACTCTGAGCCATTTCCTTCATGGCTTTAACTGATGGCTTGAAGCGCGCCGGCTCCACACGCTCCACGACAATAACCGATCCTTCGTCCTGTTCCTGCACCCTCAGTTCGTCCCCCTTGACTACCATGGATTTTGTGAAAACCATGTCCACGGAGTTGGTTTGGGAATCCACCAATGAAACGGTCATTTCATGGGCCTTAAATGTGAGACGCTCTCCTTCACGTCCGTGGGCGGCAGCAGTGCCATCGGTATTAAACTGAACCCAACCGTGGTGACTCATATCTTTGCCTCGAAAATAAATGCGTTTCCCCTTTAAATTGGCTTCCAAAGCCGCACTCGACCGGGCAATAGATTTTCTATTAATCCCGCCCCCTACTCCTCCGGCACCGGGAGCTTCGGGATTTTCGTCGCAACCCAAAAAAACCACTCCCGAGGCTCCACTCATAACCAATAACAATGTCACTTTTAACATGGCACACAGCCTACACCTGAACTACAGGTTTGACCACTAAATTTGGTTCGACCAACGGATTCCTATGACAAGAAATAGTGCATTGCCAAAGTCCAAACCTGCATCCAGAATCTCCCTTGAACCATGAACGAGAATATTCCCAACCGACGTGATTTCATCAAGGCCGGCAGTACCGCTGCAGTAGCCGCCAGCACCGTTTCCTTCCCCACCGTTACCTTCGGCAAACCCGACAGTCGCAAACTGAAGATCGGCTT
>CAZAIZ010000236.1:0-3448 GCA_964485275.1 uncultured Pedosphaera sp. | reverse complement strand
CTTGGCTGCCTCCTTGCCTTGATTACGCGACATGTAGGTTGTGTCAGTCCCAATTCCCACGTGGTTGATATTGGTGGTCTTCACCACATGATCAATGTGGTTGAGGAAGGCATTGATATCCCCGGGGTTCCCAAGAAAACTGGGGATACAGGCAATCCCGGTGAGCCCCCCGGTATCAGCAATGGCTTTAAGCACCTTGTCAGGCTTTCCCCGGATATGTTTATGTAAATCGGCAGCACAACTGTGACTGGCCAATACCGGCTTGGCTGAATTTTTCGCAGCCTCAAAACTCGTCTGCCAACCTGAATGCGCACAGTCAGCAATAACCCCCAGCCGGTTCATTTCCCTGATGACTGTCTTACCAAAATCACTGAGGCCGGCATTACCCGGTTCAGCACAGCCATCACCAATCATGTTACGCCGGTTATAAGTGAGGTGCAGCATGCGCATGCCAAGGTTGCGAAACACCATGAGGTAGCGCAGTTCATCAGGCACACTGATCCACTGTTGAGTCAGGGGCACTCCGTTACCGGTAAAGTAAAGACAATGTTGGCCGTCCTTCTTGGCTGTCTCGATATCGGCCGGAGTAGCAGCCTTGTTTAAAAAGCCCTTCAAGTGATCGGTCAGGTAGGTAAAATTGGCCAGTCGCTTGATCAGTCGCAAGGGAGCCTGCCCCTCCTCGCCTGCATTCTGGAAAATGCAGGTCACTCCGCTGGCCTTCCAGGCCTGGATAAATTCCTCGCGTTCAGCAGCATCCTCCACGCAACGAACCATCATCATTCGTTCACGTGCATCCTTGATTTCAACTGCTGAAGCATTTTCCTGGGCCAATTTGGCAAGCGCTGACCCATCGACCGCACAACGCGGGGCGAAACTGTAGGTATCAAATACGAGTGATTCCTGGTGCAGTTTTAGTCCGCGCTCCAGCTGGGCAGCGGTGGGCTTTAAAACAGCTAGGGCGGCGCGGCGCGATTTCTGGATGACTTCATTGGTTTCCCACGCTTCAGCAGCGCGCAGGCGCGGCAGGAAAAGAAAAGGACTGGCCAGGGCACTGGATTTAAGAAACGTGCGACGGGAAGATTTAAGCTTCATGGGCAGAAGCCTAACGTTCAAGGGCCTATTGACCAGTTCAGTTTATTTAAGACATTAATTGTTAAGAATTAGGAAGAATTGCCGAGTTAAGGGGTATATACGTGGACGTGGCATCCTTTGACGGGAGCCATTTTCTCTACTTATATAATAAACAAGATAATGGGTAAGATACGGCTCATATTGATGATCGTGCTTTTGGTGGGAGCCGAAAATGTGACGTATGGCCAAGGCAATAGCTCCCTTATAACTCCCTTAAGCCAAACCATTGCCACCACCACATGGGTCCCCGGGGGAGGCGGTGGAGCCGGCAACTGGGTAGTGCAGGGAACAAACACCAAAACAATTACCTTCACACTCGATCCGGGCAACCAGCAGAACCTGAGATATCGGTGGAACGTTAATGAAGATGTTAGCAGATGGAATATCCGCCTCTTGGAAGGCGGCCTCAACGGAACTTCCCGGCCCCAAAACATGAATGGTTCGGGGCAATGGATATCCACGATCCCTTTAACACAGAGAATCACTGTCGTTATATCAGCCCAATCAACCAATGACCCAGGGCCGACCCCGAATCGTTATGATGGCACCATCGAAATATTGAGTGCCTCCAATGCAATCCTGGCTACAGCACGGTTTGATGGCCGGTCAGAACGATCAACTGCCTCTCAACAACAGCAGCAAGCTCAGCCTCAACAACAGGGATTTGGTCAACAGCTAGGATTTGCCCAGCAGCAGAGAGGCACCCCCATACATTGGCAGGGATCACCCACCACAACCCTGAAAACCCGCTTCAACCCCAATACCGGCAGATTGGAAATGACGATGAACGGAATTATTAGCCGTAAAGGATATTTGAATCTTACAGGCAAGAACCTCAACCGCCGGCAGGTCCTGCGCAATTACCGTTACCGCTAGCCTGCTCCCTGGTAAAGAGTTTCGGGTTTGCCTTGGTCTGATGCTCAAGCGTAGGTTTCAACCCGTGAGCGAGGAATCTGAAGAACTAAAGAAAATCCGCACCGAACTGCAATGGCTCTCATGGGGCCTGATAAAAATTCCCCTGGCCGGGTTTATCATCTACCTGATCACCCAACTCTTTAGCAGCTCCTCCGGACCGGCCAGTGAACCGGCCACTTCAGCCCCGGCCACCTCCCTGGATAAAGTGTGCACCGAAACCGATGATGGCCGCTTGGCCGTTGAGGTGGGCCAACGAACGCTATATATCGACAACCCGAAAGCCTACCAGAAACTGAGTGCCGGGGAAAAATGGAAGCTCTGGGATGGCGATGGCGATGGTACTGCAACGGTTGAGGAAATTGAAAAAGTCATAAGCCAACTTCAGGCAACTGAAACCGAGTAGCACCCTGCCACCTTATTCAATTCTCAATCTACCGCGGCCGCAAGGCCCGGCCGCTACTCGATTGGGAGCGTTTTCTATTTCCTGCCTGAAACAATATCGGGTGGTAATAGTTCACCTTGGCCTGCTTGGTTGAGGTAAAGCCCGTGGGTTTGGGAGGAGGAGTTCCCATGTTCACCGGGATCATGCTAATGGGCAGCTTCACCCCTTTGCGCAGTCCCAAGCGTAACTGGTGCTTGTGAATGTTTGTAAGGATAGGATTGGGGTTGGCCCCATTAATGGGAGTGCCTGGCTGGAAAGTTGTTTTGGGTTTGCCCTGCTGCTGGGATCCACCGCCGCCGCCTTGCGTGCCTCCCCCCTGTTGTTGTCGGAAAGTCCAGGGGGCAATGGGATTGGCCTGGGCCCATAAACCTATCTTGGCCTGTCGGGCGTTCGTTTCAGCCGTAGCATACTGTTGCACACTGCTGTAGGCCTTGTAATGCCAGGCATGTCCCTTGGCCACCATCTCCAGGTTAATATTGGTTTGCCCAAGATAAACGACCCCCAGATTACGGCCGTACCTGTCCTTGCCTGAGACCTGCACCGTCACACTTTTATTGAGGACCAGCGCGCGCAGGGCATCACGCGAGGTGGTGCCATAAAATTGACTGGGACTTACCTCCGGAGCATCGATATGTTCAAAGCGAATCTTGTGGTCGGTGCCCATGGCATCCTTGAGGGTGAGGGTATCTCCATCATAAACACTTGAAACCGTGCCAGTCAGGGTCGTGGTCGCCGCCTGCAACTCAGGCAGCAATCCCAACAATATTAGCAGCAAACACCTCAAAACGATTAGCTTTTAGGTAACAAACACCCACCTCGAGGGCCAGAACAATCGCTGCCTGCCAAAAAGCAAGATGTTGCTCTCCTAAATGCTAAAGATATGGGAAAATATGTCGAATTAATGGGTATAAGCGTGGGCGTGGCTTCCTTTGACAGAAGCTATTTTCTCTACTTATATAA
>CAZAIZ010000235.1:0-3471 GCA_964485275.1 uncultured Pedosphaera sp. | reverse complement strand
CATAAGTTTTGGAGGGTGGACGTTGCCTTTTGCTGCGTGCGGATTATTTTTTGGTTCATGAGATTTTTTGGACTGTTATTTGTTCTGTTTACCATCATCGGTTGCGGGACGCCGGCAAAGAGGTTGTCCGGAACCGGTATTATCAAGGTATTGCCACATTATCTGGATAACGAGGGCCAACACACAGATGGACCTACGCTTCTGCACCGGGATGTTTACCAGAGAAAACTAAAGGGAAACCCCGAACTTGTGCATGGCATGCGGTATGATGTGAACTGGCGGGGGGAAGGGGAGGTTACCCTGCGTCTCGAATTACGTAGTTACAAGGATAAGTCCAAGTCGATGCAGGTGGAAAAGACGGTCGAACTGGGACGGGTTCGCTCTCAATGGACGCCCATCCTGATTGATGAAAAGACCTACCGTAGCCTTGATCATGCTGGAGCGTGGCGGGTCTCCCTTTGGCATGGCAAAGAGATGCTTGATGAGCGGGTTTCCTTTTTCTGGTAATCTTATTCTCCGAATTCCGGCTATTCACTGAAAGGGTTTCAATCTGTCCAACAACTTCTGGACAGGATAAAATAACTTGCCCGTGTCACGTGAATTGAAGCGGCGTACAAGCTCAACCACGAAGGCAGCTTGGCTCTGATTGACACGGGACGTTAAAGGTAGCCCAAGCGGGCCTTCGCAGGGAGGCTGCAGGATCGCCCGGCGCCGATAACTCAAGTAGGTCCTGTCCACTACTACACCCACCCCCATACACCTGACACGGTGCCGGCGCGTTCAAACCTAATCTTTGTCATTCTTGGATCGACAGGATACCGTGGGCACCTATCAATTTTTGTCCATGACTAAACCCCTGATTCTCATTTTGTGCACCGGCAACAGTTGCCGCAGTCACCTGGCTGAAGGCATTCTGCGTGCGGCCGTTGGGGAGTCGGTTGAGGTGGCCAGTGCAGGCTCGGCTCCAGCAGGTTATGTGCACCCGATGGCCGTGGAGGTAATGGCCGAGATTGGCATCGATATCAGCGGCCACACCTCCAAGCACTTGAATGAATTTCTGGAGTGCAACGTGCATACGGTTATTACTGTTTGTGGTAATGCCGATAGTGCGTGCCCGGCATTCCCAGCTCAGGCAGAGAAACATCATTGGCCCTTTGAAGACCCGGCCAAGGCCGAAGGGAGTGAGGAGGAAATCCTCGCAGTCTTCCGCCGGGTCCGCGATGAAATCAGGCAAAAGTTTGAGACCTACGCCGTCGACTTTTAGCCTTAGCTCCCCCTTGGGTTTGCGCAGGCATAAGTCTATTAGTTAATGTGATTATGATACTTGACCCAACACCTGCCGCATGTAAAATTTAACTACTATGAAACGAGGCGCATTTACTCTGATCGAGCTTCTTGTGGTTATTGCTATCATTGGCATTTTGGCTTCCATGCTGTTGCCGGCATTGGCCCGTGCAAAAGCCAAGGCAAACCGAGTCAGGTGCGTCAATAATGCAGGGCAGGTCGGCAAGGCTCTGCAGGCTTTTGCCAGTGATAATGGCGGGTTAATGCCGTGGCAATTGACTCCCCTCCGGCAGAACTCTCATTTTGGGAACAAGAATCCCAAGAGTGTTACTTCCATTGTGTCCCTAAAGTCGATGAAATCGGAACTGGTGACTCCAAAAATCCTGTGGTCACCGTGTGATGCAGAGGCCCAGGCAAGTAACGAGGATGCTCAGGCCAACTGGCGGACTTACGATACGCTGGCGGGCAATGAAATTGCGTGTAGTGCGGTGAGTTACCGGTTTATTGAGGGGGCAACCCAGGGCCGGCCAGGGACCCTGTTGGTGAGTACGCGCAACCTGTCCACTCAGGATTTATCAACAGCAAGATGGCTGGGGGCTGATGAAACTCAGGTGCCCGATGACGCGGTGACAGGGCTCAATAAGAGCCAGGGCAATGGGGCCTTTGCCGATGGCAGTGCGCGGCAAATGAGTGACAAGGATATTGGGGCGGCTGGTACAGTTACCAAGTATCACCAGACTTCTTCGGGAGGAACATACAAGGGGCCGGCCTCCACTCAAGTTATAGGATGCGGAGGAGGGGGAGGAGTCAACCCGTTGGAATTGAGATTTCTTGAGTTAGAAGCTTTTCAGGCGGGGTCAACGGTTGAAATAGATGATTTGGTCATAACAGATTTGAACACAGGAAAAGTATTTTACTCCAATAATTTCAACTCAGGAAATATTCAAGGTTTGCAGCTTGTCCATTCAAACAATAGCGCGTTGAACAAAATCAATGCAGGAAAGTTAAGGCTGGAGTGCGTTGGGTTTCGTCAAAATGGTCGTGGGGCATACAACTCACACGGCAAAATGCGGTTGAGCAACCCATTGCCGGATAATTTCTCCTTATCGTTTTCTGCAAATAAATTGCAGTGGGCTGGGCATTTTCATTTTCACATATATTCAGATTCCGGATACACGGACAGAACTTTTAGAACTAATATAAATGGTTCTCAGATAAATGAAGTGACCTTGTACAAGCCGAAACTGAATAGGTTGTACAGCGCGGGGGGGTGGAGTGGAGGTTACCAAGGGCGACCAGTCCGCTATGATATGAAGGTAACCCAGAATGACTTTTCTTTGTCAATTAACGGGAAAGTAATGGGGAAGACCAGTTGGTAGTGTGCGAAAATTCGCACTTAGAATTCAATGGCGCACTTTGGGAGGTTGGTTTTTAGTTGATCCACATTCGTTTGTTTTATTTCTGGATTGCCCAAGATAATGAGTTGCTGAAGTCCTTTAAGGGAATTTAAAGGCTCAAGGGACTGGATTTGATTTTCAGCCAAATTTATTGTCTGTAAGCTGGGCAGGCTGCTTAGAGGTTGTAAATCGGATATTTTGTTGCTTCCGGCATCCAGGGCCATCAAGCCTTTTAATTTACTTAGCGGGGCAAGATCAGTGATTTGGTTTCCGCCAACACGCAATTCCTGGATTCGAAAGAGAGAACTGATCGGGGCAAGATCAGTGATTTGGTTTCCAGATACATCTAATTTTGTAAGCACAGAAAGTTCGGCCAAAGGGCTAAGGTCGCTCACTTTGTTGTCTGCAAGCTGTAACGCCTCCAGTTGTTTTAGCTCAGATATGATTTTAATGTCTGTTAGTTGTTTGGAATTCAATTCCAGGTTTTTGACTTTTAAATAATCCTCTGAAGAAAGGCTGCCTTCAGCTTTGCCTATCTCTTTTCTGATGGCATCTATGATGATTTTATCGCTGATACTTGGAGCTTGCTTGTCGAATGCAAAAAACCAAACGATACCTGCGACGATGGCAATAGAGGCAAAGGCGATCCCGGCCTTCTTAAGCAGGTTGGCCTGATGGGGCTTGGCGTCTATAGCTTGGCTCTTGCCTTCCTCTCTTGTGGGCGCAGAAGCAGCAGCAACGGGAGCAGCGGCAACGGGAGCGGCGGCAACGGGAGCGGCAGCAACGGGAG
>CAZAIZ010000234.1:0-3473 GCA_964485275.1 uncultured Pedosphaera sp. | reverse complement strand
GGTTTGCCTTGGCGATATTGATGCCGATCAGTTTGCCTTCCAGATCAAATAGGGGCCCCCCCATATCCGATGGGCCGAGAAGTATTTCGTGTTGGATAACGCGCTTAAACCCGGTACGGCGCACACTCACTTTGCCACTCATCTTGTCGTTGCGGCTCTTGAGTTCAGAAAAAACCAAATTGCGATAGCCCAGAGTAATTTCAATATCCAGCTCCTCATCACCACGCTTGACCGATACTGTAATAGTAGTACCCGGATCAAAACTTTTCACCTTGCTGATCATCTTCTCACGTTCAAAGAAGTCATCGCCATTGATGGAAAAAATGACGTCGCCTTTTTTCATGCCAGCTTTCTCCGCCGGACCACCCTTAGCCACTTCGGTTACCTCCACCCCTCCAAATTTCTCGCCATCTTCGCCACCAAGAATAACACCAATTACACCACCGGCCTTTTTGATTTCGCGGCTCAAAGCACTGCAAACCCCTCCACGGACACTCGGTCCGGATAGCGCTGTGCCTGCCACTCCCGCCACCACCCAAGTGCCATGAGTAAGCCCTTCAGTCTTGCCCCACTCAAAGCCGGGATCCACTTCTCGGCCCAAGTCCAGGAATACAAGATCATGCGCAATATCACGCACCAACACTCGGGCGCGACTGATCCGTTTACCCGGGCCCACGATACGCAGCGCCCCCGGGTTGGCAGTGTCAATCTCGCTGTTTTTTGCCACAACAATCCCTTCCTTGCTAACGACAGTACCGAGCCCTGTAAATTTTGCTCCGGACCATATGTTTACCGTACACGACTTGGCTATTTCACCGGTCGTCTCACCAAAAGTTTCCCGCAACTGGGTTCCATCAGTACGAAGCTTGGTGGAAAGGGAAGCTGCCTGCAAAAAAGAACCAGCCAGCAAAATTAGACTGCAGATAGATGCGAAATAGGGATTCATGAGATTATTATTACTTAACGTTGCTCCAGTTCAGCTTCCAACACCTTTTCGTTTCCCTCCCGCAAAAGAGTAATCCTTACCTTTGTGCTGGGCTTGAATTTACGTATTTCATCGGTAAGAGATTGCGCATTCTTTATTTGGATATCATTAACTTTTTGAATTATATCATCCTTTTTAAGACCAGCCTTGAACGCCGGCGTATCTTCACGAACTTCAATCACAAGAGCCCCCTGTGCGTGATCCTCAGAAAGAACCCCCAAAAAGGTTCCCGTAAGTCGGGGGCGACCTCCACCCGACCTCTTGCCCAGTGCTTTGGAGTCATTCAAAGCCTTCCAGTCAGCCTGAAAGGCCGGCATGGAAACGTGCATATTGGAATCTGGCCGACTTGATATCCGGCTGTGAATCCCAATGACCACCCCATTGAAGTTGAAGAGCGGGCCACCTGAATCCCCTCCAAGAAGCATACAGTCAGTGCGTATCGTGTCCGACCGAGCACTGATCACCCTGCCAACACGCACCACCACTCCCCGGTCCTTGTCCAAGCCGCCAGGATTACCCACCGCAATACACCACTGACCTATCTTGGGCAGTTCCTTCTCACTCTTGTCGTATTCCACAACCGGAAGGTCATCAGGCGGATCAGCAATTTGCACCAAGCCAGAATCCGTATCACCATTCATTCCCAGTGCCTTACCTTTGAGTTCGCGGCCATCAGCCAGAATAATTTTCACACTGCGGCCAGGTGTCCCTGACACATGTCCCGCAGTAAGCACCAAGCCCTCCTTGTTAACCACCACGCCGCTGCCTGAGGACCCTCCCATTTGCAGAGTGACCGTTGCAGCCATGCATTTTGGCAACACTTTCTGGACCTGCTTTTGAATGGCAATGAGGTCGGCAACCGATTCTGGGGCTTCTTTTTCCCACGCCGACTTGTCAGCAAGGCCCTGCTGACAAAAAAATAAAAGTGACAACAAACAGTAAATTTTGTGCATGTTCATCAATGAGGACGTATTTTAGCCTTTTTGGTTACGGGTGGCAACTGAGGGAAAGCGGCACCAATTCAATATTTTGTCTGAGAGCGATTATCTTTTCTTTTTGAGGTGTTTGTCAGCAAAATTCATATATTGCTCCCAATCAAAGTCAGTCACGTCATGTTTTCCGCTCCGGACATGATAGCCGATGGCACCCATCACCGGCTTATCCACCGGAGGTTGACTGGTGGCGGGCACCCCTTTTAACCCATAAAGCTGATAAACAGGGTTGGCATGTTTGCCAGAAAGAAACTCTCCATTGGGATCAGCCCAGCGATCTCCCTCTGCACTGGCTATGTACACCGGACGGGGGGCTGCAAGGGCAATCAACATATGTTGATCCACCGGGCAGGCATTTTCGTTATCGTTATATTTTAGAAAGTTGTCATTAAACCAGTGGGGGAAACTGGTGTTGATCCGCTTAATCGTTTCGCCAAAGGCACGCCGTGAAAGTGCCGCTCCACCACAACCGGAGTTATTGGATATCATCAGTGCAAAACGCTGATCGGCCGCACCGGCCCAAAGGGATGTCTTGCCCAGGCGGGAATGCCCCATAACCGCTACGCGCTTGTGGTCGATATCCTTATCGGTTTCAAAATAGTCCAACGCCCGGCTCAACCCCCATGCCCAGGTGGCGATACTCCCCCATTCATCAGGCTTGGGTTTCGGGTAGAGCGCGTGAACTCCATTCTTCCAGCCGTCATCAAAGTCCGGATCAATATCCCCGTAATAGATGGTGGCCAACCCGTAACCGCGCTTAAGGATGTTCGTTACGTTCCATCGTCTCTTGGCAACTCCTCGCCCTTTTTCAGTAGCACGATTATTCACCGCCTCGCCTTTGGCTCGGCCGTGCACCCAGGAGTGAGGCAAACGAATGGCTGGATCGTCTGCCACGGTATGATTGCCACGGAAGTTCAGGGTAAGAAAGGTTGGCACCGGCCTTTTCGCTTTGGCTGGAAGGTATATGAGCACAGTCATGCGCGGGCCATCAGCCTTCCCGGCAAACTGAACCTCCACCTGTTTCCGTATCGCTTTACCCTTCAATACCTTTTGTTCATCAAAAACAGAAAACTTTAGTTTTGCTGGTTTGCCCGGCGCGCGCCCATACATTTCCTTTTTGAACAATTCCAATATCTCTGGCCGACGTTGCGTCTCCCATGCCTTGACAGTTTTTACCCGGGTACCACTAGTCATCAACAACAGATCAGGTAGAGCATATTTTGGCACCTTGGCCTCGTCGTAATTGTAGCCTTTAGGCTGGGCCAAGAGGGAAGGTACAAAAATTAGGCCAACGAACAACCACAAGGAGAGTTTCATGCCCAAAATCTAGGCCTAATATTCCACTCAAGCAAGCTTGCGCAATTGACGTACCTCGCGCATATTAATCACATGGAAGGGACCTTGAAACTCCTCATGATTGCAGCTCTCATGGCCGCCAGTCACGGGGCTGCGGCTCAGCAGTCGGTGCAGCTTAGCGCCCTGCCCTTTGTGCAACC
>CAZAIZ010000233.1:0-3501 GCA_964485275.1 uncultured Pedosphaera sp. | reverse complement strand
GCGCACGTGGAGGCATTATTAATGAAACGGATATCGTGGAAGCTGTGAAGAGCGGGAAAGTGGCGGGATGCGCACTGGACGTATACCAGAGCGAGCCATGCCCGGAAGATTCTCCCTTGCGTGCCGAGCCCAATATAGTGATGACGCCGCATTTGGGAGCCAGCACAGCCGAGGCCCAGGAAAGTGTCGGGATTGAAGTGGCCGAGGCTATTACGGATTTTCTTGTAAATGGGGCAGTGCGTAATGCGGTGAATATGCCGAGTCTGGATGCCAAGGCCTATGAGACGGTGAAACCCTATCTAGAGCTGGGGGAGAAGCTTGGCAAACTGGTGGCTCAATTGGGATCTCGACGCAACGAGCATCTGAAGATTACCTATGGAGGTAAGGCTGCAGAAGTACCTGCTGATCCAGTGACACGCTTTGTTCTAAAGGGGTTCTTGGCCTGTGCCGGAGGTGCAGAAGCCAATCAGGTAAATGTCCGGGCGATGGCTAGTTCGCTCGGGATCATGGTCGAGGAAATCAAGGCGCACGAGGGTCCGGATTTTGCGGAGTGGATGCACGTGGAAGCTAGTTCAGATGACGGTGCCAAAGTTTCCGCCGGAGGAACTTTTTTTGGAGGACATCCGCGGATTGTCCGGATCAATGGCCGTAATGTCGAAGCTATTGCCGAAGGGGTTTTGTTTCTTATGAATAACGTCGACAAGCCGGGTATGGTGGGCTATATTGGTTCTCTGATGGGCGAGCATCAGGTGAACATTGCCAATATGAGCCTGAATCGGGATGAAGAGGGTGGGGAGGCACTAATGATCCTGAATCTCGATCATGAACCTCCGGCAGCACTGCTGGAAAAAGTGAAAAGCGACCCGGACATTACCAACGTAAAGGTCGTTTCAGTATAAGGAGATATATGAACAAACGGCATCTTTGCCTTTCTTTTGGCTTACTGCTAGGATGGAGTATGCTTGCCGGAGCGGCAACGGGTGAAAAGATAATTGCCCGGGGGCTGGGGTTTGCCATTAGCCAAACTGAACTTGATTCGGCCTACCGTCATTTCGTCCTGTCCCAGGCAGTTTTCGGGTCTGATGTGCCGACAATAATGGAGAAATTTTTTCGGAAACAGGTTCTCGATGAATTGATTTTAGATAAAATTACATCCTCCCGTGCGAGTGCGGGAGACCGAGGACAGGCCTATATACAAGCAATGGAGAGCTACAACAATCTTCGACTGCAACACCTGTCGGAGTCATCTTTCACCTTGAAGGTTGAATCGATGGGGATGACTACGAACACTTACCGGCTCCATCTTCAGAACAAGGCTCTCACTCAGCAGGTTCTTAAAAGGGAGATGAAGTCTAAAACGATGGTGAAAGAGGTTCAAATCCAAGAGTTTTACAATGAGAACATGGAATTATGGAAGGTTCCAGAGAGCGCGACGGTGGAGCATATATTGTTATCAAAAATCGATATCTCCACAGGTCGGCGTTTGAATCCCGATGAACGTGCTACAAAGCAAGCATTAGCGGCTAAAGTCTTTGCCAAGGCTCGTGCCGGGGTGGATTTTGTGCAACTAGCAAAAGAGTATTCAGAAGACCTATCAACAAAGAACTCTGGCGGTAAATTTCAAATGATCAGGGGGCTTGCCGATCCCCAATTGGCTGCACAGGTTTTTGCTATGCGGATTAACCGGGTGGAAATGGTGGGCTCAGAGTTTGGTCATCATATTGTTAGAGTGACAAAAAAAAGCCCGGCCAAGACTAGAAAGGTTTCAGAAATGTCGAAAGACATTAGAGAGCACTTGCACGCGCGTAACTATATGAATGCTTTGCCTACTTACGTTGTTCAGCTGCGGAAACAGGCTGCGGTTCGATTGTCCTTGGAATAATCCGCCAGCCTTTAGTCATATTTTTTGACGAATCGCTTCCGGTTGCTTTCTTCATCATCGTCTGTGTCGCTGGCTTCCGGAGATGAGTTTTCTACATCTTTATTGGCCTGCACAGGTTGTGGTTGTTCAACTGCTTGTGCAGGGGTTTCTTCATCAGTTTCCTCAGGATCTTCGGGAAGCTTCCCGGCAGCACTTACGTAGGCCATGCGTAGCTCCTGAAGGCTTTGCTTTACTAGTTGTTGTTCATTTATGCTCAATTGCGATGCATTGCTCTCCAGTAGTTCCAGCTGTTTGATTACCAACTGTACCCGTGTGAAGTCTTTAACCGGTTCCCCCGTGGCAGGGGCCGTAATCTTTCCCAGAAGCATCGCCGCAGTGCGGACCAACGTGATCAGGCATTCGCTGAAAACGGCAGATGCAATTTCATCAGCTGTTTCTGGCATTTGTTGTTGAGGAAGATCCATGCTGTCCATGGCCCTAGTGTGGGAGTAATTGGCTTGTGGGCCAATCTTAAAACAAAAAGTGGGAACACCCTGTGAGTAATCTAACAGTAATCTGTTGACACCAACTCAATAAGTTTATCGTGTCAGTCACGCGGGTTTGGGCACTATCCCCTCTGACCATGAAGGACAAAAAATCAATCGCCATTGTGATGCTCGCCGCAATTACCGCAGGAGTCGGTATTTTTTCGATTGTCAGCAATCAGAGTAAACTTGATGCATATGCCAAACTTAGTTCCGAGAGGGATGCGTTACAGGATGAGTTGAACACTACTCGTAAGCAAAAAGATGAGCTTTTGATTCTGCGTGATCAACTGGATGCACAGAAGCAAGCCCAGGAAGAGACAATAAAATCCCAAGGCAATCGGATTGAAGAGTTGGGACTGGAAGTGACCACGGAGAAGGGCAGGGTAAAGGGGCTGAGTCAGGATATGGAGAAAAAGACTTCAGAGTTGGAGGCATTAAAGCTTCAGCACGCGCAGGATCTTGGAGCGGTGGAGGCCAAATTACAGGAGACATCAGCTGCTTTAGCTAAGACCGAAGGAGAACTAAAACTAAAGACCGAATTGGCTGCAGTTAAGGCCAAGGAGTTGGAGGAATTTAGAGGTAAGTCCGCGGAGGAAACCAAGGAGCGCCAGCAAATAATTGCTGCTTTGGAAACCAAGAACGACAGCCTAAACCAGGAAAAAGGAGCATTGGAGGTAAAGATTGCGACCTTGAACACTGAAATTGATGAGACGAACCAGAAGTTGGAGGATTCGGAGGGGGATCGAGCCTTTCTTGAAGGTGAGTTGCTTCGGTTGCAGGAGGAGAAAGCAAAATTGGTGAAACAGATGAATGACATAGAGTTCTTAACTGCGCAGTATCGACGAATTAAGGCGGATATTGCCGTAGCTAAACGAATGGATTGGGTGCGTCGTGGTATTGGAATTTACGCAAAACGGCAAACCGTTTCCCAGAAACACGCAGCTCTGCGAGGAGAAAGGGCTTCTGGAGAATCGACTGTCACTGGGGCAGAAGGGAACGAGAATGTTGCAGTCGAACTTACCAGTGATGGACGTGTTATAATTAATGGTAAGGTAATTGAGCCCGAAGTGACTACCGTTCCTGAAAAGGCAG
>CAZAIZ010000232.1:0-3533 GCA_964485275.1 uncultured Pedosphaera sp. | reverse complement strand
AGGTTCCCGGGGTACAGTTGCCGGGGATGCCGGCGGTTGCGCAGGTTCCCGCACAGGCGGCTGCCGATCCGATGGCAGCGGCCAATCCGGAGGTTGCGGAGGTTCAAGCCGAAGTCATGGCAGAAGTGGCTCCAGGGGCTGCAAAGAAAAAGAAAATCATCATTATCTCGGGGGTAGCTCTTGGGGTGGTGGCCATCGCTGGCGTACTTTTATTTGTTTGGCCGGGGTTTCTGAAGGACAGTGGAGTCGGTGCCGAAAACCCTGGTGGCGGTGGCACGCCTCCAGTTGGAGAGGTCGTGACCTTTGATCCAACAATCAAGAAGATATTCACCGACCACAATTGTTATGATTGCCATAGTACCAACGGAGGTAAGGTAAAAGGGAAATTGGATCTTGATAAGCCGGATTCAGTGCAGAGTAAAATGGACGTTCTCATGGAAAGTTTAACTGCTATAGACCCCGATGAACTCATGCCTCCGCCCGATGATGGAACCAAGCTCAATTCCGATGAACTGGCCAAAGTGAAGAAGTGGATTGATGGAGGGGGCAAGTTTTAGCAGGGTAATTTCTGGTTAGGAGGGCTATGGTGCAATGATCTATGTGTTGCGTGATGGGGAGCAGTTTGGGCCCTATACTCTGGAGGATGCGAATTTGTTTCTATCCCAAGGATCCCTTTTGCTGACTGACTGGGCTTGGTATGAAGGGGTGCAGAACTGGATGCCTATAACGATGGTTCCTGGTATAGTAATTTCAGAATCAATGTTGCTCTCTCAATTATCAGTTGAACAGGCACCGGTGAGGGGTTCGATCAAGAAAAAGAAAATTATAATTGGGAGTGTGGCCGGTTTGTTGATTTTGGGCGTTGTTTTGGTGTTTGGTTTAGGAATGGTTGGCGGCAAATCCAAGGATGCAAATCAGCCCGAAGAGGATTCCTCCTCCAGAAGTCAGGCGAACAAAGCGGGATTAGCCCAGTCTCCCTCGGGGACAATGACCTTCTCCAAGGTGGAGCCCATATTCAGAAAACACCGGTGCTTTGAGTGCCATCATTATCAGGAGAGCAAGAAAGCCAAGGCGGATTTGGATTTCAGTGACCCTGTTACCTTGCAGGGATTTATCTCCCCCAATCAGCCGGGTAATTTTGCGGTCACCCCTCTGGTGCTTTGTTTGTCACCTGATGCAGCCACCAAGATGCCTCCAGGGAATGGGCCTAGGGTTCCGAAGAGTGAAGTTTCCATGATCATTCAATGGATCGCCGACGGGGCCAAGTTCTAGTCCCCGCTATTGCGCAGTTGGTCAATGCTTTGGCGCAGGGGTTCCAAATCCGGATCAGTGGCAGCGGCAGTCTTCACAGCCTGAGAATCAATCCTCAATGCGGAGTGCAGTTCTTTGGCAGCCTCCTCGATTCTCCCCAATTGGGTGAGATAACAGGCCAGATTGTAAGGGATGATCCATTGCTTTGAAAACAGCGCGCGTGCGGGCTCCAGCAAAGAGAAAGCTTTTTCGGTTTGTTCCAGTTCGTGCAGGGCAAATGAACGGTGAATCCATCCATCAGGTTTCTCAGGGGCCTCTTTTACCAGCAGCTCAGCGGTTTTTACGCAGGCTTTCCAGTTCTTTTCTGTGGCAAACAAATTCCATCTCAACTCCAAAACTTTGGGGTGATTTTGTTGTGGATTTGGAATTAGGTCGAGTTCACAACGAGCTTCCTCTGGATTGCCCAAATCCAACCAACCTTCCGCAGCCCGCAGGCGATGTAAATCAGCTGGATTTAAGATATGCATGCTACTGTAATAAAACGGCAGTTTTGTAATAGACCCCCTATTGAGACAAGGGTATATTAACCCCACCCACGCTCACCCCAATATACGCCTATTTCATTAAAAATGCAAAATTCCAACGAACCTACTTTTAGGGAAAATGTAGACCTTATGTTTGATCGGGCAGCAGCCACGCTTGATTTGCCTCTGGGGCTGGCCGAGCAAATTCGTACGTGCAATTCGGTTTATCAGGTTAAGTTCGGCGTTAAACTACGTGGGGAGTACAAGGTTTTTTCAGGCTGGCGGGCCGTGCATAGTGAACATCGGTTACCCGTAAAGGGTGGTATTCGCTATGCCGATTTTGCAAACCAACAGGAAGTCGAGGCGTTGGCTGCCTTGATGAGTTACAAGTGTGCCATTGTAGATGTTCCTTACGGGGGATCCAAGGGGGCATTGTGTCTCCGACCAAAGGATTATACGGTGGAAGAACTCGAACATATTACACGCCGATTTACCCAGGAGTTAAATAAACGCAGCTTGATTAGCCCGGGCTTGAATGTTCCGGCTCCGGATATGGGCACAGGAGGCCGTGAAATGGCCTGGATGGCTGATGAATACCGCCAACTAAACCCTCAGGATATAAATGGACTTGGGTGTGTTACCGGCAAGCCGGCGGATAATGGAGGGATAAATGGGCGGACTGAAGCTACAGGCCGCGGGGTTCAGTATGGATTGCAGGAATTTTTCCGGCACCCCGAAGACGTTAAGAGGGCAGGTATGGAAGGGGACCTTGAGGGCAAAAGAATTGTGGTTCAAGGTTTGGGTAATGTGGGATTTCATGCTGCAAAGTTTCTCTCAGAAGAAGATGGGGCACTGATTACGGCAATTATTGAGCGTGACGGGGCGATTATAAACGATACCGGTCTGAATATTGAAGAGGTACATGCATACCGTATGGAGAACGGTGGAGTGAAGGGTTTTCCGGGTTCAGAATATGTAGAGGATGGGCCCTCATTACTTGAAAAAGAGTGTGATATTCTTCTGCCGGCAGCATTGGAAAGTCAGATTCATCTGGAAAATGCCGATAGGATTAATACGAAGCTGATTGCCGAGGCAGCCAATGGCCCGGTGACATTTGGAGCGGACGAAATCCTACGTAATAAGGGTGTTGTGATTATCCCCGATGCCTATCTCAACGCGGGCGGGGTAACCGTATCCTACTTCGAATGGATCAAGAATCTCTCCCATATCCGATTTGGCCGGATGGAACGTCGTTATGAGGAAGCACAGAGCAGGGGGTTGGTCGCCGCTATCGAAGAAGCCACAGGTAAACCAGTTTCTGATGCGACCAAGAAGATGTTGATATCCGGCCCAGACGAATTGGATTTAGTCCGTTCGGGATTGGATGATACCATGCGTGAGGCTTACAACAACATTCGTGATATTTTTAACGCACGAGATGCAGTAGTGGATTTACGGACGGCGTCGTTTGTGCTGGCGATCGAGAGAATTGCCGATAGTTACAGCAGCATGGAGCTTTAGTCTTTTGTCAGTGTGAATGCGCCGGTAGGTCCGTTGTCGGAGGTCTGAAAACGTTCACGTGATGACTGTACGCAGGAATCGATGTAGGAAAAAATTTTCTCTATTTCAGCCTCATCATAGGAGTAGTTTGTGCGGTTGGATAAATTTCCAATTAATTGCAGCTGTTTGGCTGCTTTATTTACCCGCCCTGAGAGTTACTATCCCGCCACTCCCTACTGGCGCCACCAAACGGTTGAC
>CAZAIZ010000231.1:0-3534 GCA_964485275.1 uncultured Pedosphaera sp. | reverse complement strand
TCCGGTCGCCTCCTATCCGCAGCCGAAGGCGAAACCCATCGAGACTCCCAACGTTCCTGCCTCCAGTTTCACGTTGCAGGACTTTAACGCCAGTAATCCCGACCACCAGCGTATCCGCCGGGCGATCTGTCGGGACCTCAAAATCAAGGATAACGAATTAACCCAGGCGCACTTGGCCAAGGTGGAGAGGTTGGATCTCTTTGGGGAGGAAATTGAGAGGATAGATCCGGTACAATCATTGGTTGGTCTGAAGCGCCTCAATATTCATGGCAACAAGGTCGTGGATTTGTCGCCATTAAAGAATCTTCTGGCGATGGAGGTTTTGGAGGCCAGTGATAATCGCATCAGTGATGTCTCTGCACTGGCTGAGTTGACACGGATGAAGGTGTTGCATCTCAAGAAGAATGCGATTTCAGATATTGCCCCCTTGGGAAAACTAACCCGGTTAATTTCACTGGACCTGGAACGTAACCAGATTGAGGAAGTGGAAGCCATTCGGGGAATGGTTGAGCTTAACTGGTTGGCCCTTGGGGCAAACCGTGTCAGGAAAATAGAAGCTCTGGCGGGGTTAAGCCGCCTTCGGCACCTTTATCTGGAGCGCAACAGGCTGAACGGGGCTTCGCTTCAATCGATTGAAGGCTTGAAGGCGATGCGTACGCTGTCTTTGCGCGGTAATCAGGTTGATGATATCAGCCCTTTAACCGGCATGAAACAGATGTCGTGGTTGGAGCTCGATGACAACCGTATTGCGGATGTATCCCCTTTGGCTGACATGGTGTTGATGGAAAAACTGTATATTGAAAATAATCGCATTAGTATTCTGGAGCCTTTGGTTGAACTGGTGGCCTTGAAGAGGTTCATGGCACGCGGGAATAATATTCCCAGCAGGCAATCAACCTTGCTCAGCAAGGCCTTGCCCAATTGCCGGGAATTCAAGGCGGGAGTATTCAGCACCATCCCCACCCGCCGCAGACCCTCCAATCAAAAGGACAAATGACCATGGCTGATTCCCCCAAAAAAACTGATATGGGTTTTCAGGTTGCCTGCCTGCTTTTACCGCTCTCGATTGTTCTCTATGTGGCCAGTCTAACCATGAACGTGGCCCGGGTGGAAGGTCATGTCATCGTCAATAACGAGGGAATCAATGAGATGCTCAAGGAGAAGGCGGCCAAAGAAATCCCCCTCGATGAGGCCAGTGACCAGATCAGCGAGCTCATCCGTGATTATGTTTGGGATTTGAAAAGACAGGCTTCCAGTGAAGGCGGTCTGGCTGCTGCAGCTGCTAATCAAATCAATGTCGGCGATATCTCCCGCACGGTTAACAAGGAGGTTAAATCCCGAGGCCAACCGGTAATTGAATCGATGATGCCCAGTTTGAATATTGAAATACCCAGTCCGGCTCCTGAGGTGCAGGAAATCAAGCTGCTTAGGACCATCAGGGATCTTTTCCTAGGTACTGAGACAGCGGATCCTGATGTTTTTCTGGCGATTTGCATCCTGCTTTTCACCATTTTTTTTCCGATCTCAAAATACATCGCTCTGGGGTTGATTATGGTTCCGGGCAAGCGGGATAAAGCCCGGGTATTGAACTGGCTGAAGAGCTGGGGCCAGTGGTCGATGGGCGATGTCTTCGTGGTGGCCTTCATGGTTACCTTTCTCAAGATCAACTCCAGTGTGATCAGCTCATCATCCTTGGCTGAAGTCAAGGTGCACGTTACCGTGTTAAGTGGCATGTATGTTTTTGGCAGTGCCATTATCTTGAGCATGATTGCCTCCATGCTTTTAACCCGCCATGTAAGTGAAGCAGCTCCAGTAACTCCAGTAACATAAAATGATCAGCATTCAGGCGTTCTATTTTTTACTGAGCGATGGCCAGGGCTTGACGTTTGTTTTTGTGATAACTGCACTCGTGGTTTACGGAATTTGCAGAGGTGAAAAGGGAACCGAAGAAGCTCAGGAACGCCTTGATTGCGTGTGCCCTGCGTGTGGCTCCTTCAGGACGGTTGGCAAGGAAGGTCGAACGGAGTGCAAATACTGTGGGCACTCATTTGACTGATTGCGCCTATATTAGATTTTTGCCCTCGCCAGGGGCTTTCTTTCTGGCAGCATAACTCCATGCACTTAGGACGTTTGTTTGTTTACGCTCTTTCCCTGATTTTTATTGCGACTCCAGCAAAATCCGCGACGTTGGTGATTCCAACCCCGGATCAAATTCCCCGTGTTAAGCCAGGGCAGACTCCCACCATTCAGGCACGGCGTATGAGCTGCTGGGTGCAGGACACAAAAGAACATCCGCCCTTGGGCAAGGCCTATGTGGTGCTTACTGATGTGCAGGATCAAGCGAGTACCAAGGCGATCAACAAACTCCTGAACCATCACAAAGGTAAATTACTCAAGGTAAACAGCCTGAAAAATCTCAGTTCGGATCCCAAGGCACGCGAGCAGCTGCGGTTGCAGCTGATAAAACTTAAGCCGCGGTACGTGGCCGTGGTGCCTCAATTACAAAGCTACCGTGAAAATACCCTCCTTGCACTCTGGGATGTATTTACCCGGTTGGATGAAGATCCCTACCTGGATGTATATCCGGGATTACTTGTTGCCTCCGATGCCAAGGGCTTGGTTGGCCTGATTGAAAGATCCATTGGTTATGATGCGGCCAAGCAGCCCAAAAACTTTTTTGGTATCTCCCAGATTTTTGATCCGGGCTATAAATCCTTCCAGAAGATTGAGGTATTGAAAGGGTCACTCAAGCAGGCCGGCTACACTTCAGCCAATCTCACCATCAATTCCATTCCCGGTTTGGAAAATCGGGCTGGATTTCCCGCTGTTTCCGCTAAAGACCACTGGGTTCTGCAGGGTAGCCGCCGCAGCCCGGTGGCAAAATTACCGGAGCAGGCTCGAAAGAAACTGGAGAAGAGTTCACTGACCATGCTCTTTGGCCACGGTGTTCCGGGGCGCATTGTTGGCATGAAGGTGGATGCCTTGAATCCCGTCAATTTTTCCAATCAGATCATCCTCAGTGGCAGCTGCTATTCCGGTGTGGGTACGGCAACCGATTGCGTCATGGCCGGTCCGGTGGCCGGCAGTCTGGATCCCAAGCTCAAGCGTTTTTCACTGACCATGGTTGATCGTGGCGCGGTGTCGGTCTTTTGCCACATGCGCCTCAACATGGGCTTCCCACATGTTTACCCGATGCTTGAGTCCTACCTGGCAAACCGTTCATTGGGCGAATCCTACCAGCGCCTTATTAATGCCTTCATTGAGGGACAGGACGGCTTTACCCCGCAATGGTACACCAAGCAAACAGCTGCCCGCTCCACCCAAAGCCGCAAGATGAACCAGTTTCTCTACATGCAGATCGGCGACCCGGCATTGGTGCCGATTCAGATTAAGCGATAGTTGCCGTGAAAAACGTCCTCTTATTTTTAATCCTGTTCTGCTCGCTGGCATTCCAAGCTCAAGCTGCCGATAATTTCTCCAAGGAAAGGCTGGTGGCATGGTGCATTGTGCCTTTTGACGCCAAGAAGCGTGGGC
>CAZAIZ010000230.1:0-3547 GCA_964485275.1 uncultured Pedosphaera sp. | reverse complement strand
GCCAAGGCCCCTCGTCTTATTACTCGTCAGATGCTTTGTGCCATGAGGCCCGGTAGTGTGCTTGTGGATATTGCCATTGACCAGGGTGGCTGCGCCGAGACTAGTCGGCCCACCACGCATCATAACCCAGTCTATGTGGAGGAAGGGGTAACCCATTATTGCGTGGCCAATATGCCTGGTGCCTATGCCCGTACAGCTACACAGGCACTAACAAACGTGACTTTTCCCTACGTGGAACTCATTTCAGATCGCGGTTTAGGTTCGGCTTGTGAAGCCAAGCCTGAACTACGGGGTGGTATCAACGTTATGAAGGGGACGGTTACCTGTCCTGCTGTAGCCGAGGCTCACGGTATGAGTTGCGGAGAGGTGCCGATGTAATTCTTATCGTTTTACCTCCCGTATGAAGGTCTGCAATAACGCTTGCTGCTTCGCGTCACCCACATACAACTCCGGGTGCCATTGAACAGCAACCATCCAGGGGTCATTTGGGTTGGTGCTTTCAATGGCCTCTACAATGTTGTGTGGACCGATCGCTGTAATGCGCAAATTCTGACCGAGTTTATCGACCGCCTGCCGATGAAAGCTGTTGACTCGGGCGATTCGGTTAGTATTCACGATTGCTGAAATCCGACTGTCTTTAGCCAGGTCCACCGGATGCCCATTCATGTTGAAGTGTAAATCGGCAGCTTCTTCATTGTCGGACAGATTTTGAAGGGATCCGCCTCTTGCTACATTAAGAATTTGGCAGCCGCGGCAGATTCCGAGTATCGGAAGACCTCGTTTGATGGCGACTTTGATCAGCGCGATTTCAAAATCATCACGCGCCCGATTGACCTGCGAGGAGTCCATCTCCGCCTGACCGTACAATTGTGAGTCAACATCTCCTCCCCCAGCCAGAACAAGGCCCTGGATTCTATTTTTTTGCAACCACGACTCAATTTTTTGCGGGTCTGCGCCGGTATCCTCCGGTTGTATTTCAATTAGCCTCCCTTTCGCCTTCAGGAATGCGATGCGATATGCCTCATTGGCTCCAAATTCCTTTACCCAAGTATCGTTGGGGGAAAATGCAATTCGTGGAGCGTCCTTGGGAAGGCGTGCTTCTACATACATGGGAACGCCTTTACGATAGAGCGCGTATGCTAGAATGCTCACCGAGAGCAGTATGATTGCCCGATTTTTCCACGTGCTACGGGTGGCTTCTATGCCTCCAGAATTAGCTGGATTCGGAATCTCCATCTTCAAGGCTTGGACCGCCTTCGCCAGTGATCAGATCCATATTGACCTTGCCGTGTTTTAAAAATACTGCGAGCGGGAAAAAGATACCAAAAGCAGGTCCCGGATCTTCCTTGGAAAGCACATCATACACATTATGTTTGTGGTCTGCCAAAACGCGTTGGGCTTCGGTGAGGCGTGCCTTCGGGTTGAGACCACTCTTTAAGCCTTTGAATAGAGCCTTCAACCCGGCTCGTTTGGACCCGTCTTTAAATTCAGATTTCGCCCTTTCCCATCCCTCCTTCAATGCGGCCTCCCCCGCTTCACTGTGGGATAGTTCATTCAGTGTGGCAAGGAAGGCAAGAATGGGAATTTCGGTTTTGACGTTCAAGCGGCGTTCTTCATCGAGGTCAATTTCCCCTGAAGAGGCCAGTTGGAAGGTGAGCCAGGGGTAGTCCCAGCCCGACTCAACGGCTTGAATCAGCCCGCCCCAGAAGCGGGGGTTGACCTCGATGAGGTGAGGATCTGAGTCGGGATTGCCATCCCAGCGGAAATCCAGCTCGGCGACTCCATGCCAATCCAAAGGGCCTAAAACCTCTCCCGCAACCTTTTCCATGCCGGGAGCTTTAACTGTTTCACGCATGGCACCGGGTCCGCGTTTGGCCGGATAGGCACGGAGATTACGGTAGGTCATACAGGCTTCGAGTTTTCCACGGTTGAAGAGTGTGGTGACACAGTAGTCCTCTCCTGGCACGCAGGCTTGAATGACGGGCAAATCCCCCGGTGACAACTTGAAATGTTCCACAAAATGGATAAATGTTTCCTTCAATTCCTCATGGGTATCGACCTTCTTAATCCCCACTCCGGAGGAGGATTCACGGATTTTCACAAAGGCGGGGACTTCCATTTGCCCGAGGCTGGAGTTGAATTGATCGACCGTTTCTGGAATCCACGTGGCCGGCATGGGCAGGCCGGCTTCTTTGGCGTACGCAGCAATTGTTCCCTTGTTGTGGACTCGCATGATTTGGTCGATCTGCGGGAGAGCCAGGGAAATGTGTGGCTCGAAGCGTTTGCGATGCTTGGCAATCAGGTAACTTTCCTTGTGGATAGGCATCAACACGTAGGGCCGATCATCCTCAGGTTTGTGCTGAAGAACCGTTTCCTCCAGGGCATCGATAAAACCCTCCGGGTCAATGTCGGGATCGGGATACTTGAATTTCCCGGTGCTGTACTTGGAAAGAGAGCCGGGAGTCATGGAGTAATGGTCGCCAGTGATGACTTCCACGCCTCGTTGCCCGAGGCTCCGTATGGCGACCAGGGTTTGCCAGCCGCGCGAAAAGGTGACGATTGCACGTCCTGCAGGTTGTTTATTCATTGATCCAAGCCATGGTTATACACGCGTTCCAACTGCATGGCACGAGATAAAGATCTGGGGCTGATCAACATTCTTCCAGAGGTCGGCAAGGGGCCCTGATTATATTTCTCAATAGTGGCCAGATAAGGCTTCCAGTTTAGGGTGAGAACATTTTCTCGTTTCCCCATGTCTTTGTTAGAGGCCTTTTTCCAGGCATGAAAAACCAGTTCGGAGCAGTAGAGTTTGTCATCAGTAAATTCGTATTTGAAATCGTAGGGTTTACCCGCGTGAGGATGCAGGTTTTTAAGGAACTTGGGTATGAGCGGGCGATACTTGGGTTTCAACCGGAAGGCGGCCCACCGTTCATTGCGGCCGATGGTTTTCCATTTTTCAAAGGGTGTATAAATGACACCGGGAGCACAGGCCTCAATTACCGCCCATTTTCCTTTGCGCAGGTGCAGTACTCCCACGTGCGAATAGTGCGATTGGGTAATGCCTTCAATAGCCTGAATTAAATCCACATCCAGAGGCAAAGCCTGAAAAACCAAATCACCCTCCCTCGGTTCATATGTTGGAAGTTTATCCGATTTGGTTATGGACATGCACCCGGATGCAGAAAAAATCGTTGCAGCCATTGTGGCGATCAGAATTATTTTAATTGGCCCATTCATGGTGGTTAAAAGATAGGGTAAAAAGCTTCATTTTAACTAATCGATAATAACCGGCAGAAAATCGATTGAATCAATGGTTAGGTCCAAATCTGACGATCCAGTGTGCGATACTGAATGGCTTCCGAGACATGTTCAGTCTTTAGGGTTTGTGATCCGGCCAAGTCTGCAATGGTTCTTGAAACTTTAAGTATCCTGTCATAGGCACGGGCACTTAACTCAAGCTCATCCATAGCGGTACGCAAGAGATTGCGCGTTTCCTTATCCATGGTGCAGTACTTTTTTATATCCTTCGGTTGCATTCTGGCATTGC
>CAZAIZ010000229.1:0-3558 GCA_964485275.1 uncultured Pedosphaera sp. | reverse complement strand
GCCATTCCCATAAGTGGGCTCATGGACGTGAGCCGGGTTGGCGCAGAACGCAGAAAAGGGATATGGGGTGAAGACCCAAAGATATACCGCACGGCTTCTCCCTTGCATCACGCAAGCAAGACTGCACCACCCCTGTTGTTACTCTATGCTGAGCACGACACGCCTGACCGCAAGAAACAGAATCAGGAAATGCATGATGCTTTCATAAAGGCTAAGCATGGGAATGTGGAAATCCATGAACTTAAAAATCGTACACACAACGATATCCGGCCCCATCTCGCTGGTCGCAATGATCCAGGGGCCAATTTGATCCTCGCTTTTCTCAAGAAGCACAGTGCGCATAAGGCCTCATTGCCAAAAAAGCAGAAGTAATCCATCTAAGAAGCCGCATGAACAAGGACGCGGTGGCTTCAGTTTTAAAGGAGATCGGAGTATTATTGGAGCTCAAGGGAGAAAACCCGTTCAAAACCCGTGCCTACGTCAATGGAGCACGGATTGTAGAAGGCCTTACTGAACCACTGGAAACGCTCATCGAAGAAGAACGGCTGGGCGAAATCAAGGGGATCGGAGGCGCTTTGGTTGAAAAAATTACTGAACTGGTAGAGACCGGCAATCTCGAGTACTACGACGAACTCAAGGCATCCATCCCATCAGGCCTCATTGAGATGCTGGACATCAACGGTATGGGCCCAAAGAAGGTGAAAGCCGTTCACGAAAAACTGAAAATCAAAACCATCAAGCAACTGGAAAATGCCTGCAAAAAAGGCAAGGTGGCAGAACTGGATGGGTTCGGTAAAAAAAGTGAGGAAAAGATTCTTGAAGGCATTGAATTCAAGCGCCAACACGCGAGTCATCATCATCGCCACAAAATGTTGCTTGTCGCGGAACCCATTTTGGATGACTTGCGCTCACATCCAGATGTTATTCGTTGTGACATTGCCGGGAGCCTTCGCCGCGGCAAGGAAGTTAGTGGCGATATTGATTTTCTGGTGTCGGCCAAAAAAAGTGAGGATATCATCGGCGCCTTTACTCATCAGGAAGGAATCCTGAGCGTGCTTGCAGCAGGCAACACCAAGGCCAGCATCCTTCTGGAGGGAGGAATTCAGGCGGATTTGCGTGTAGTCGATGATTCTGAATTTGCCAGTGCCCTGGCCTATTTCACCGGCAGTAAGGAGCACAATATAGTTATGCGCAGCCGCGCTATTTCCAGAGGTCTGCGCCTTAATGAATACGGACTGTTTAAGTCAAGTGAGGAAACACGCGACCCCAAGCAACGACTTAAATGCAAGAGTGAGGAAGATATTTTTGGCGCATTGGATCTGGCTTATGTGCCGCCAGAATTGCGTGAGGACCACGGCGAATTTGAGGCAGCTGAAAACAATAAAATACCCAAGCTCATTGAATGGACCCAACTTAAGGGCTCGCTGCACAATCACAGTGACTGGAGTGATGGCCGGGAAACCTTGGAGGAGATTGCTGGACATATGAGTGAGCTAGGCCTGGCTTACTGGGCGATTACCGATCACTCAAAGGCATCCTTCCAAGCCAACGGCCTGGATGCCAATCGAATCAAAAAACAAATCAAGGCCATCAGTGAGGTGAATAAAAAACTGGAGGATGAAGGCGGGGAATTCAGGCTTCTTTCCGGAATCGAGGTGGATGTCCTCAAGAAAGGCCTGGATCTGGACGACAAACTCTTGCCTCAGCTGGAAGTTGTGGTCGCCAGCATGCATTTGGCCGGAAGTGATGAATCTGATAATACCAAGCGGCTGATCAAGGCGGCTCAAAACCCCAATATCCACATGCTCGGTCATCTTTCGGGGCGCCTTTTGCTCGAACGTGCACCACAAAAACTTAACCAGATGGCAGTGATTGACGCCTGCGCTGAGACCGGTACGTGGATTGAGCTCAACGCCAATCCTTATCGACTGGATCTGGACTGGCGGCACTGGCAATACGCCAAAAACAAGGGCGTGAAATGCGTGATTAACTGCGATGCCCACCGCAATGAACATGTGGGTTTTCTTCGGATCGGCGCTGACATTGCCCGCAAAGGCTGGTTAACCAAGGATGATGTAATCAACACCCTCCCCTTGGCAAAATTACGCAAGGAACTAAAGAGAAAACGCAGTTAACGCCGACGTCGCCTGCCGCCAAATCCAAAGTGTTGCCCTTTACCTATTCGGGCTGTTTTCATCTTTCGATCCCTTACACTAACACCGGTAAAGCGTTTCTCATCCAGAATAGTAGTGTAGCGATAATCAAACCCTTCCAGCTTGGCGCGCTCTATTTTGGTCCCAATAAAGCGCTCTATGGCGTCCACGTGCTGCACGTCCTCTGCCACCATCAAAGTAAAGGCATCTCCGGTGGCTTCAGCCCGTCCCGTACGCCCGATACGATGCACATAATCCTCTGGATGCTGTGGCACATCATAATTTACCACATGGCTTACCCCGGAGATATCCAGGCCCCTGCTGGCAATATCGGTGGCAACCAGCACCTCAAATTTTCCATCCCGGAAACCTTTTAGTGATTTTTCCCGGTCCCTTTGGGTTCGGTCACTATGCAGGATCGCCACCGCGTGGTTCTCCCGTTTCAGCTGGTTGCCAACACGATCGGCCCCATGCTTGGTCCGGCAAAAAATAATGGCTGAATCAAAGTCCACACTCTTAAGCACCGCAAATAGCAATTCGGTCTTCTGCTTTTCGGCCACCGGATAGATCACGTGCTTAACCGTATCAGCCGGCGAACGACGCATGCCAATCTCAATGCTTTCTGGGTCTTTCATTGCCCATGAAATCAATGTTTCAATCTCTGGCGGAACTGTTGCACTGAATAAAGCCGTCACCCGGTCCTTGGGGCATTTCTCCAGAATACGTTTTACATCAGGCAAAAAACCCATATCGAGCATCCGATCAGCCTCATCCAAAACCACGTGGGTAATATCCTTCATCTTGGCGACACCCTGCTGCATGTGGTCCAGCAGGCGGCCAGGAGTAGCTACTATGATATCCACGCCATTTTTGAGTGCATCCACCTGCTTTCCATAGCCTACCCCGCCATAGATCACCGCCACTTTGTGATTGGTAAAACGCGCATAATCCCGAATGGCCGTTTCTACCTGGGAAGCCAATTCACGAGTAGGCTCCAGAATAAGCACCCGGGATTTTCCGTCCGGCTTGGGCAGCTTGGAAAGAATAGGAAGAGCAAAGGCTCCTGTTTTTCCGGTGCCGGTTTGCGCACTTCCAATCACATCCCTTCCTTCCAGAAGCAGGGGAATAGCCCGCAACTGGATCGGCGAAGGATCAGTCCAACCCATGGCCTTCACCCCTTGAAGCGTTGTCTTGGAGAGTCCGAGTTTACTAAATGGCATAAAGAAGCAGACTAAAACAGGGGCTACAGGCAAGCGCAATTCAATTCGTCATTGAGCCTTAGGCAATCATGCCGTATAAGGCGGGCGTTCGGAGCGTAGCACAGCCTGGTTAGTGCGCCTGTTTTGGGAACAGGAGGTCGAGTGTTCGAATCACTCCGCTCCGACCATTTTAATGAATGCGCAGC